>JAAZIX010000114.1 GCA_012800655.1 Clostridiaceae bacterium
GTAGCGGGGAGATAAAGCTCGCGGTTCACCCCCGGCTGATTTCCGCTTTCGAAACATCTGCGGAACCCCATCCCTACGATGACGCAATCGATATAGCCGTGATCGGCGGCAACGGCACGATCTGCGGCTCGAATTCGCGCAGTGTCCTGATCGCGGTTTATCGCTATTTGCAGGAACTGGGTTGTCGTTTTCTCTTCCCGGGCCGAGCCGGCGAATTATTCCCGACCGAGCTCGATCTGGCGTCGACGTCGGTAGTCGTGCGGGAACGCCCGCGCTATCGCCATCGCGGTGTCTGTATTGAGGGAGCGAACAGCATCGAAGGTCTCATTGATGCTATCGACTTTTTGCCTAAGCAGGGTATGAATAGTTACTTCATCCAATTCCAGGAAGCTTACACCTTCTTCAAACGTTGGTATAGGCACGAAGGCCATCCGCACGCCGCTTCAAAAGAAGAATTTACAGTCGATGAAGCACGGCGCTACACTGCCTTAGCGGTCAAGGAGATTGCTCGCCGCGGCTTGATTTATCATGCCGTCGGGCACGGATGGACTTGTGAACCGCTCGGAATTCCCGGTTATGAATGGCACCCCTGGAAGGGGGAGATTGCGCCTGAGGTTGCGGAGCAGTTGGCCGAAATCGATGGTCGGCGTGAGCTTTTCCACGGTGTTCCCTTGAACACGAGCCTGTGTTATTCGCGACCCGATACACGGCGTCTGATGGTTACCTACATGAGCGATTATGTTGAGCGCCATCCCGACATCGATATCTTGCACGTTTGGCTGGCCGACGGAAGCAATAATCAGTGTGAATGCGAAAATTGTCGGCCGCGGCGACCCGCCGACTGGTATGTCATGCTACTGAACGAGATCGATGCGGAATTTTGCGAACGAGGGATCGACATCAAGGTTTGCTTTATAATCTATTCGGATTTGCTCTGGCCGCCCTTGGAGGGTGAGATCCGGAACCCCGAACGTTTCGTGATGATGTTTGCCCCGATTTCGCGCACTTATCGCGAGCCGTTCTACAGCGATCGCTATGAGGCACCACCGGAATATTACCGCAACCAGAATGAGATGCCCCGTAGTGTCGCCGCGAATTTGGGCTTTTACCGTGCCTGGGACGAAGTCGGGCGGGGGGATAGCCTGATCTTCGATTATCACTATATGTGGGCGCACTATCGGGATATCGGTGGTGTCCGGATCGCGACTATCCTGGGCGAGGATATCAATAATTTGGATTCTCTGAATTTCAACGGATACATGAGCTGCCAGGTACAGCGGGCTATGGCGCCCAATGCGATGGGATTTACGGTAATGGCTCGCACGCTTTGGGGAGAGACCGATACCGCCGCAATTATAAACGCCTATTTCGCGGATCTTTACGGCGCAGAAGCCGCCATGATTTTGCGCAACTTACAAACCCTCTCCGACCTGAGTCACGAGCTGAATTTTGAGGATGTTCCCGAGATGAAAGAGTCGGCTACGGAAAAAGTCTGGCTTTGCAAAGAAATAGAAAAGCTAATCGAGGGCATGCTCCGACAAATTGATTTTTCCTCCGTTTCGAAACTACCTCTGGGCGGGCGCATACTGGAGGTTCACCTGAAGATCTGGCACGGCCTGGCAACTGCCTTACGACTGCTGATCAGCGGGGATAGCGAATCGGCCGAGACTGTTTTCGAGGACACTTTGCTCTACATGTGGCAACGAGAATCGGATGTCATGTTTGCTTTGGACTGTTTCAACTTTAATCGTACTATCCGTAGCCTCTTTCAAGAGATCAAAGCAACTATAGAAACCACAGTATAATTACAGGAGGGAAATACGTTAGCAGAAGCATATGGGGCAACGCCCGCGCGAGACAGGAAAAACCATGCTTTTTGAGAAAACTAACGAACTGGACAAATACGATGTTGTGGTAGCCGGAGGGGGTCCTGCGGGAGTAGGAGCCGGCCTCGCCTGTGCAAGAGCGGGTCTAAAAACTATATTGGTTGAAGGTAACGGCTGTTTGGGCGGAACACTGACGGCGGGTGCACTTCCCTTTGTTTTGGGTTCTTACACGGGGTCTATACCTTTCCCGGAGATGGTACGCTTAGGCTTAACATACAAGGAACTCCCTCGGCCCTACCGTGCAGTTAAGGGGTTGATGGCTGAATTTCAAAGCAGAGTAAAGGCTCAGGGAGGAGGCTTGGGTCCGGCTGTAATCCCCCATGCGCAAAAATATCCCGGTCTGGATCGGTTGAGTTGCCATGACGAATTCACCTTTGATATCGAGATCGGCAAACAAGTCTTCGACGCAATGGCCTTGGAATCGGGCTTGGATTTATTGTTCTATACCCAGGCCTTAGATGTAAAGCGGGAGGGGAATGAGATCAAAGGCGTATTTGTCGCCAACAAAAACGGTCTCTCTTATATTCCCTGTGTGGCTTTGATTGACTGTACCGGCGATGCGGATCTGGTCTATCGGGCCGGATATGAAACTATCAAGGGGGACCCGGTTAGCGGGGAAATGTCCGCAGTTAGTCTGATAGCTCATGTCGAGAATGTTGATCCGGAACCTTTAAATAGGTATCTTCAGGATGGCGGGAATCCGTGGTTTACGGAAATTATGGCTCAAGCAAAAGCGGATCTTCCGGAAAGGCGGCAAGATATTCCGGACAACCTTGTCTTTTTCCCTATGCCCCAAGAGGGTGTTTTTATGGTCAACGGTGGTACCTCCAATAGCCCGGTTGACGGGACGGATGCCCGGGCTTTGACCGCGCTGACACTCTGGGGCCGCCGTAGGGCCAAGTTTTTGGTGGAAGAACTATTCCACAAATATATTCCGGGCGGGGAAAAAGCACGTTTACGACTAAGCGCTTACTATCCAGGTGTCCGAGAGACGCGTAAAATCGTCGGCGAGTATAATCTAACAGAGGCAGATGTATTAAGCGGCAAGCGCTTTACGGATTCCATAGCTTTGGCTGGACGACATTTTGATTTAGACAGAGGGGGAACCTGGGACAATCAGCCTTTTGGAGCCAAACGTCTCGGCGGAGGAGTGGTCACCGTTCCTTATAGAACGATGATTCCCGCAGGGTCCTCCAATATCTTGGCAGCCGGACGCTGCATAGCGGCCGAAGGACAGGCCTTAGGGCCGATAAGAATAAGCTCTACCTGTATGGCTCTCGGTCAGGCGGCGGGCACTGCGGCGGCTCTGAAGATTAAGCGTAATGTAGATTTTAAATCTATAGATATTGCCCGACTGCGGCACGAATTGTTACAAAGAGACGCAGTTATAGATGCGTTGTCGGATAATGTAGAGGCAGAAGAAGCACAGTGAACAACGTTTGGTAGAGAATACGTTTGAAGATATGAGACAGGAGTACATTATGAAAGTCACTTTTTCCAAGGAAATTTTTGCCAACCCTTTGCCCCAACTGCGGGCGGTAAATTCTTTTTTCCCGTTTCTTTGTCAACGTCCGGACGGAGCTATCCTGGCCATGCATCAGATGGGAGAGGCCTTTGAGAGTGTCAATGCACGAACCTACATATCGCTGAGCCATGATCAAGGACGGACCTGGAGCGAGCCGTATCGTGCTTTTGATGAAATTGATCCTGAACGACAAATCTCCGAGTCGGCTAAACCGATTGTCCTTCCGGACGGCTCCATTCTTGCGCTAGGTTATGGTTTTTACCGCGACGATCCCAATTTGCCTATGGGTAACGTCGAAACCGGAGGGCTGCTTCCCAACTTGGTCTTTTGGTCCATATCCCGAGACGGCGGTAAGCACTTTTCCCATCCTCAGCCTATCGAAACGAGTTGGCCCGGAAGTGTCGAAGCCTCAGCCCCTATTACTGTGCTGCAAGACGGCAGTTGGGCCAGTCCGATTACGGGCTTCCCCAGTTGGGATGGCACGATGGAGGGCAAACTCTGCGGACGCCTGTTGCGTACCTACGATGCCGGCCAAACCTGGAATGACGACGTAATTTGTCAGGAATTTCCCGGCGACGCGGTGACCTGTTATGAAATGCGCTTGTGTCAACTCGACGACGGCACGCTGGTGGTTATCGGATGGAACGAGGACATCCTGACCGGCGAACGCCTCCCCAATCACTACTCCTTTTCCACAGATAACGGGCAAACTTTTTCAGTGCCTATAAGTACAGGGATACAAGGCCAAGCATCTTTCGTCATGTCCTTACCGGGTCAGCGTATATTCGCGTTGCATGCTCTTCGTCGCGATACGGATCGCCCCGGCATATATGCCTGCATTGTTGATTTTTCGAACCATACCTGGCAGATAGAAAAGCAGCAACTTATTTGGGAGCCTGCCCGGCCCGTAACCCGTAATCCTGTTTTTGCCGAGATTTTTTCTTTCCTGAAGTTTGGTCAGCCGGGTGCGATTCTCCTTGCGGACGGGAGCATCCTGATGTCTCATTGGTTCAGTGAAGACGGCGTATATAGGACGGTTGCCACAGGGATCGAACTGTAGCGAACTCTTTATTAGCGTACGGTTAAACTGTTCCCGTCGAAGGACAGCGTAGCGTATCGACACCTCAGGCTCCGGCAACGGCGGCGGTAATGCGGCTAAGAGCCTCTTCAACTACCGAGCGTTGTGTGCCGATGACCATCCTCTGATAACCCGTTGCTTCGACACCGAAATCAGCTCCGTCAGATAGGTAAATGTTCGCCTCTTTCAACAGCCAGTTGTTGACACCGGCGGGTGCGATACCGACCTCGGAGGCCAAAGCGTTAAAGTCGGGCCAAAGGATAAAGGTGCCCTCGGCGTGACAGATCGGAACCTGTGGCAGGTGAGTGCGGCAATAGTCAATGACGAAATCGCGGTTTCCTTCCAGATAAAGGTTCATGTCATCCAGCCAATCATCGCATTGTGTGAAGGCGGCGATGCAGGCCCGGCGCCCGATAAGACTGGCACCGGAAATACAACGTTTTTCGTAGACGGCACGGATACGGTCGTGGAGCTCGGTATCCAGAATGAACATGTGCGACTGTTTCATGTCGGGAATGTTGAAGGCTTTGCTGGGTGCATGCAGGACGACAGCCTGATGGGCCAATTCGGAACAGACGGACAGGAAAGAATGCTGTTGATATCCGCTGTAAATGATGTCACTGTGGATCTCGTCGGAGATGATGTATACGCCGTGACGGGCGCAAATCGCGCCGATCTGTCGCAATTCGTCAATAGTCCAGACCCGGCCGACCGGATTGTGAGGGTTACAGAGAATAAAAGCCTTGACATTGTTGTCTATGATTTGCTGTTCAAAGGTGTCGAAATCGATTTGCCAGCGACGATCCTTGAGGAAGAGCTGATTGCGGATCAATTGACGACCGAGCCTGTTGGTGATCATTGAGAATGGGGCATAGACCGGCTCAGTGATGATAACTGCATCACCGGGTTCGGTTAAAGTATCCACAGCCAGACTCAGCCCACACAGCACAGTTGGCGTTTCAAGTACAAAGTCGGGATTTGGCTTCCAATTGTGGCGCCGCTCCTGCCAGCCGCAGACAGCTTCGTAATAGCCGTCGGGCAGTGCCGTATAGCCGTAGATGCCGTATTCGGCGGCCTCCAGGATCGCCTCGCGGATTGCCGGGGCGGCCACGAAGTCGGTATCGGCAACGAACATAGGGATGGTTTCCGGGTTGCCCGCTTGCAGAGCAATCATATATCTGGCAGAGCATTGCCCGTGGCGCGCGACGCGCCGCTCAAAGAGTTCAAGGTTGCATGGGTCTATTTCTTTCCGCATGTGTATCAGTCGATCCTTTCGTAATTCAACTGTTCCTCATTATAGGCCATAAACACAAATTAGGGTATAATTTTTATCAAGCCGGCGGTCGCGACTAAGTACAAAGACTCAGACGTTGCGATCGGAAGGTCGGCTTTGTCATATGTCCGGACAGGTGGAATTGCGGGAGGCTTTATCCGATGAGACTGATGATCATGACGGACTTGGAAGGGGTCGCGGGGGTAATTAATTTCAACGACTATACCGGATTCGACTCGCGCTATTATGAGTTGGCCAAGCGTCTGCTGACGCAGGAGGTGAACGCGGCGATAGAGGGTTTTATCGCCGGCGGCATCACGGAGTTCTTTGTGGTTGACGGGCACGGACCGGGGGCGATCAATCCCGAGCTGTTGCACGATCGGGCGGAACTGTTCCGCGGCCATTTCATGCCGATTTTTCCCTGGGGACTGGATCGGGACATCGATGCGCTGGCCTTTATCGGGCAACACGCCCGAGCCGGAACGCCGAATTCGCACCTTACGCATACGCAGTCGTGCTATGCGCTGGAATTCACGGCGAACGACTTCCCGATCGGCGAGTACGGGCAATTGGCTCTGTGCGCCAAGGAGTTGGGCATTCCGACGATTTTCGCCTCGGGCGAGCAGGCGCTGTGTGAAGAAGCCGAAGAATTGACGCCGGGGGTTGTGACGGTGGCGGTCAAACGCGGCGTTTCACCGGACGACGGCTACCCCGAACTGACCGGGCCGGAATATCGTCAAAAGAAGACTTCGGCGATACATCTCTCCCCCGTTACAGCGCGTCGACGGATTACGGCTGGGGCGGAGGAAGCGGCAAGCCGCTTTGTCAACGACCCAGATTCATTTGGATATATGCCGCTCGAGGCACCGTGGACGTTGACGCGCCAGATGCGCCGCACTGAGCCGGGCGCGCCCCTGCCGGAGCGCACCGTGGCGACAGATCCGGTTTCGTTCATCGGGGCGCAGAACAAATTGTTCGGACAAAAGGTGTAAGGAGTGCCAAAGGGCAAAGGTTTTCGGAAATTCCTGATATTATGGCTGGGTAACCTGATCGCGACTATAGGTTCCGGCATAACCGTTTTCGTCCTTACTCGTATCGCGATCCAAAAGTATCCGTCAGTTGGAAAGTTCCAGCGCGGAGAACGTTCAGCCTGATTGAGCGGTACTGCGGCGCGACATTTTGCCGTATAATGCACACAGAAAGCAGGCGGAAAGGATGTAATCGCAATGCGGATGAATTCAATCAGAGTCGGATATCTTCCCATGTACATAAAGTTGTATGACGACAGCAACCCGCGGTATCGCGACCCCATGGTTTGCTATATGCACGAGCTGATCGACGAGCTTCGCTGCCGGGGCATAGAGGTTGTGTTGGCGGATGAGGTCTGCCGTGTGCGGGAAGAGTTCGAGCGGGCGACCGCTAAATTCAATGCCGAGGGCGTGGATGCGGTCATTACCCAACACTTGGCATATTCGCCTTCGTTGGAATCGGCGGAGGCTCTTCTGAAGCTCGACGCGCCAATAGTCGTCTTCGACACAACTCCGGACTACGGCCTGATCAGTGCCGCCGCCACGGAGAATCGCATTGGCGCGAATCACGGTATCCACGGGGTCCAGGACATGTGCCAGTTGCTTCTCCGCAACGGACGTCCCTATTTTCTCTGTGTCGGTCATGCTTCTCAGGAAGGCGTATTGGACGAACTCGTGGGTCTGTGCCGCGCCGCCGCGACCGCCGCGGCTTTTCGGCGGATCCGGGTCGGCTCTGTCGGCGGGGCTTTCCCGGGTATGGGAGATTTCCTGATCTCCGATGAGCGCTACGCGCGGGATATCGGTGCCATTGTCGAATATATGACCCCGGATGTGGTCCGGGACTGTTTGGCGAAGGTTACAGATAAGGAGATCGAGTGTGAAATCGAAAGGGATCGGCGCGAATACGATGTCGAAGTTACTTTTGAGCATGAATATCGGGAAGCGACCCGCTCCGGACTGGCCGTGCGCCGCTGGATGGAAGCGCTGGAACTCGATGCCTGTACCGTTAACTTCTTAACCTTGGACCAATGCGGGTTGCCGAAGATGCCTTTTGTCGAATGTTGCAAGATCATGGGGCGGGGCAAGGGCTACGCCGGCGAAGGAGACGTGCTGACCGCGGGGCTGGTCGGAGCACTGATTCAACACTATCCCGACACGACCTTCACGGAGATGTTCTGCCCGGACTGGGAGCGGGATATAATTCTGCTCAGTCACATGGGTGAGAGCAATCCGCGTCTGGCGCAGTGGAAGCCGGTGCTGACGGATATGAAATTCAATTACAATTCCTGCGGCAATACGGTCGCAATGTACAATTGCTACCGACCCGGGCGGGCTGTGCTGGTGAATTTGTCGCCGCTGAACGATCATTTCAACCTCATTATCACGGAAGGTGAGATTGTTCCGGAGGGGCTGGAGCACGGGGCGTACAGATACGCGACTCAGGGTTGGTTCCATCCGTGTAAGCCGCTGCGCAGCTTCCTGAA
>JAAZIX010000115.1 GCA_012800655.1 Clostridiaceae bacterium
ATCGTATTGGTCGTGCCGCTGGTTCCGCTCGTTGAACCGCCGACCAGTACCACGGTATCCCCGGAATCGACCAGCCCCGATGAAAGGGCGACCTTCATCGCCTGTGAAAAGACGGCGTCCGTTGAGCTCACCAGAGGTACGCAGTATGGACTGACACCCCAGGATAGGGCGAGCTGACGCCGCGAAATCGGACTGATCGTCATCGCCAGAATCGGCGAAGCCGGACGGAAGCGCGATATCATACGCGCGGTCACGCCGCTGTACGTCATCACAATTATGGCTCGAGCATTGAGATCGCGTGCCGTCGTTACGGCGGCATGGCTGATCGCGTCGGCAACGTCACCAAAACAACCCGATCCCAGCGCCTCCAGCTGATCCCAATAATCGATCATCTGCTCAGTTGAGCGGGCAATCCGATCCATCATTTCGACGGCCTGAATCGGATATTTGCCGACGGCCGTTTCGCCCGAGAGCATGAGCGCGCTGGTTCCGTCATAGATGGCGTTGGCGACATCGGAAACCTCGGCGCGAGTCGGACGCGTGTGCTTAATCATCGAGTCGAGCATCTGCGTCGCCGTAATCGAGATCTTGCCGCTCGTGTAACACTGCTTGATCAGCTTTTTCTGAAAAACCGGCACTCTCTCGGGCGGAATCTCGACGCCCAGATCGCCGCGCGCCACCATTATGCCGTCGGCGGCGGCAATAATCTCATCGATATTGTCGATGCCCTGCTGGTTCTCAATTTTGGCAATAATCCGAATCGAGTCGCCGTTGAGTTCGTGTAGCGCATCGCGAACTTCGCGAACATCGGCCGCACTGCGCACGAAGGACGCCGCCACGAATTCGACCTCTTGCTCCACCGCAAATTGCAAATCCCGGTAATCGCTGTCGCTCAGTGCAGGTAACTGCGTCGGAGTGTTCGGTAAATTAACGCCCTTACGGTCGGAAAGCAGACCGCCGACAATCACACGCGTGTGGACGACCCTGTCGCGCACCTCCTCGACAACCAGCTCAATAAGACCGTCGTCAATCAGAATCGGGGTGCCCGGGTTCACATCACGATGAAAATCGGAATAGCTGACACTCATTCGGCTCGCATCGCCGAGTAGTGGCTCGGAATGTATGGCAAAGCTCTGTCCCTCCGCGAGCTCAACCTTCCCGCCGACAAAAGAGTGGCAGCGAATTTCCGGACCCTTGAGGTCAATCAAAATCGGCAACGGCAGATTTCCCTCACGGCGAATCTGCTTAATGTCAATGATTTTTAAGGCATGCTCTTCGTGGGATCCGTGGGAACAGTTGAGGCGGGCGACATCCATGCCTGCCTTGACCAGGCCGCGCAGCTTATCAATTCCCTGCACCGCAGGGCCGATTGTGCAAATAATCTTCGTCTTACGCACTCTATTTCATTCTCCTCTTATCATATCGACAAGATCATATCACCAATTCAGCAGTGAAAAAAGCCAACCGAGGAGGGGGGCCGTTAAGAGCGACGGTAGCAAATTACCTACTCTGATTTTACGCGGCCAGATTAAATTGATGCCAATGCAGCAGACCAGCGCCGAGCCGACAAAGGATATATTGAAAATTACGGCCTCCGTAAGTATGGGCTTGAGGACAAGGGCGAGAAGAGTCAGTGCTCCCTGATAAATCGCCAGCGGCAAAATCGAGAACAGTGCCCCTACCCCCAGGGCGGAGGCCATAACCAGCGCCAGCACGCAGTCCAACGCCGACTTCACAAAGAGAAGCGACGGATCGCCCATCAATGCGTCCTCAATCGAGCCGACGATCGACATCGCGCCGACACAAATTACCAAAGTCGCCGAAACAAAAGCCTCGACGAAGCGATCCTGCTGTCCGACCGAGGGAAGCTCCTGTACGTCCGACGGAGCATCAGCCTCCCGTACATCCGACGGAGCATCAGCCTCCCGTACGTCCGACGGAGCATCAGCCTCCCGTACATTCGATGACGGAGCGGATTTCCGCGTCAAAACCTTCTGAAAACGCCGCTTTAAATACTCGCCGAACGTATCCAGCCGATCCTCAATCCGCAGCGTTTCACCGACCAGGCCGCCGAGTACCAGGCTCAGAATCAACAGTATGCCGTTTACACTTTCGAGCCTTCCCCCGCTTACCTTCAGCAAACCACGCAGGGCTCCCGAAACCCCGATAAAAAATGTCGCGATTCCCAGACCCTGCATGAGAATCACCTGAAAGCGCTCCTTCAGACCGTTGCGCAATAACAGCCCTATCAGTCCGCCGACCAACACCGCCGCTATATTTA
>JAAZIX010000116.1 GCA_012800655.1 Clostridiaceae bacterium
CGCTGATCATTATTATTATCCTGGTAAGGTTGAGACGCCGGTATCGCATAAAGAAAGGTCTGCCGCCCAAACGCGAGCGTAAGAAGCAGGGAGCGCGGATTGCGCGGGTTGAGCCGCGTCCGGAGACGGTTGTGGTTCAGCCGATGCAGCCGATGCCCGAGGTGACGGAGCCGGTATTGACAGAGCCGGACGTTGCTGAAGCTGACGGTGACGGCGGTGTCGTTGCCCCCGAACAGCGGGCGGATGAGTAGAAGCGAGGCCGAGCTTGCGCGAGCAGGGAGTAAGTAATTTTGACATTTTGGTATATCGCGATCCCTATTGTCGCTCTTGGAGAAGCACGGTACTGACGCTTCTGCCGATTTCCGGCACGGAAGGTGCCGGATTGGCAGCAGCGGAACATGAGCTGACCAAGGCAGTGCGGCTGACCCTGCGCGATGCTCCGGAATTAACGGAGGATGATCTTTGGCTGGTTGAGTTGAGCGATACCGGCTTTTACCCGGAAGGTGGCGGACAGCCGTATGACATCGGCTATCTGCGGCCGGAGGAAGCGTCCGGCGGGGTCGTCGGGGTCGAGGATAGTGCTGCGCAGACGGAAGCTGTGCCGCGAGAGCCGGAAGCGCGTCCGGACGACGCGGTCGCGGTCTTGGCCGTTATAACGGCACGGGGACGGATTTGGCATCTATGTGTCGGTGCCGATGACTTACTACCGGGTACCGGAGTGCGCGGACAAATCGACTGGGAACGTCGCTACGATCATATGCAACAGCACAGCGCCGAACATATTTATTCCGGACTGGTGAAAAGAGAATACGGACTGGACAATGTCGGCTTTGCGATCGGCAAAGAGACTACGACGCTGGACTTCTCCGGGCCGCTGACCGCGGAGCAGATTCGCCGTATCGAGCGCCTGGCGGCGCGGGTTATCGCGGCGGATTTGCCGATTGAGGTGAGTTATCACGCGGCGACGGATCTGGCCGAGCGGGATTATCGTGCCAAGCTCGAGCTGGACGGTGTTGTGCGGCTGGTGGAGATTGAAGATACGGATTGTTGCGCCTGTTGCGGCACGCAGATGCGGCGCACTGGCGAGATCGGCGCTTTGCGGATTATTCGCCACGAGGCCTGGAAGGGCGGAGTGCGTCTGACGATGGTGGCCGGACGGCGTTGCGCGGACTTTGTCGACCGTCTGCTGGATCAGGCGGATCGGGCCGGAACTCTGCTGTCGGTGCCGTTGCTCGGACTGGAGCGGGGGGTCGAGGATCTGCTGGGACGTTACGAAGCCGCCAATCAGGGGCTGAAGCTCGCTCTGCAGGCGCAGGCGGAGGAACGCGCCGGGCTTCTGGCTGATCAGTTGGATGCGGTCGTACTCGGCGACGCTGAATCGGCGGATGTTTATTACCGAGTGGACTATTTACCACCGGGGACGCGTGACGATGAGCGCACCGGAATTCGCGCCGAACAGGCGGCGAATGTTAATCGCAATACGATTGAACTCCTGAGCAAAATGTACCGGGAACGTCTGCAGTTGGCGGAGAGCGAAGTAGCGGAACCGTCGGCTTGGCCGGCATTGCTGTTCATAACGGAATTTTCTCCGTCGGAGAGCGAGAACGGAGCGGAGCGGGTCTTCCGCTTTGTACTGGCCGACTTTGCCGCGGACAGCAAGCACGGGCGGGCGCGGGAGTATCTCAACGTTTTGAAGCGGGCGTTTGAAATTCGCGGCGGGGGCAGTCCGACTTCGGTCCAGGGGCAGTTCAGCGCAGATTCGGAGGATTTGAGCCGATTTCTCGAGACGAGCGATTGGTTGGAATTGAAAAAATTTAAAGTATAAAGGTAAAGGGGTGTCCGATGAATTACGAACAATTGGGTGTTTTCTATTTGGGCAGGGAAGTAGACGCGTCAACAGGGGCGCGAGCCGCGCATCCCTTCCTATATAGGTCGAAGGATCTGCTGACCCACGGAATCTGTGTGGGTATGACCGGCAGTGGCAAGACCGGGCTGTGTATCGATGTCCTTGAGGAGGCGGCGATAGACGGCATACCGGCGATCGTGATTGACCCGAAGGGGGATATGACAAACCTGCTACTGTCTTTTCCCGGTCTGAGCGGGGCTGATTTGGCGCCGTGGGTGAATCCGGATGAGGCGCAGCAGCAGGGGATGAGTGTGGGCGAATTTGCCGAACGACAGGCGAAGATCTGGAATGACGGCCTGGCGCAGTGGGGGCAGTCGAGGGAGCGCATCGCGATGATGCGGCAGAACTGCGATTTTCGTCTGTATACGCCGGGCGACGAGGGCGGGCGGCCGATCTCGATCCTCGAACAGTTCAGCTATCCGGGCGATGCGGTGGCGACGGACAGCCGGGCGCTGGCGGAACTGGCTGGCGGCATGGCTTCGGCGTTGTTGGGGCTCTTGGGCCTGAACGCGGATCCGGTGCAGAGTCGCGAGTATATTTTATTGACGAATATTCTGTTGGCGGTGTGGTTGCAGCGGCAAAG
>JAAZIX010000117.1 GCA_012800655.1 Clostridiaceae bacterium
ATATCCTGATAGCGATCACCCACATCGGGCTGCATAAAGCTACTCAAGTACTCACTGAAGTCAATCGGTGCATCCGGATCTTCAACGGCTGTCTCATCGGCAAGACCGTCCGACTCCGGTTCGAGATCTTCCTCGGGCGTGATCACGAAATGCTCCATGATTTCTTCCTGTAGCGACTGATTGAATTGCGTATCGCTCTTAATATCGATCTTCCATCCGGTCAGACGAGCGGCCAGGCGGGCATTTTGCCCCTCACGGCCGATTGCCAGCGACAACTGGTCGTCCGGAACGATAACCCGGGCGGCCATCGCTTCCGGATTCAAGTCGACACGCCGCACCCGAGCTGGGCTCAGCGCATTACTTATGAATAGCGCCACATCGGGGTGCCAATTAATAATGTCGATTTTTTCACCGCGCAATTCCTCGATAATCGCCTGTACGCGCATCCCGCGCTGACCGACACAGGCTCCCAGCGGATCAACATTTTCATCATTGGAAATGACCGACATCTTGGTCCGCATGCCGGCCTCACGGGCGATACCGGTAATCTGCACGACACCGCTGGCGATCTCCGGAACCTCCTGCTCAAAAAGATGAATCACCAGGCCCGGGGATTTGCGCGATAATTCAATCAGCGGACGACCACGATGTTCACTCACATTCAGCACGAAAAAGCGCATCCGTACATTGAAATTGTAATTGTCGTTGCGCACCTGTTCGCTACCGCGCAGAAGAGCCTCGACTCCGTTGACCTCAACATAAACATCCCGTCGCTCGCGTCGTTTCACCGTTCCGGTAACTACTGTATTAACTAGTTTGCTGAACTCCTCGAAAACACGCTTACTCTCGGCTTCGTTTAACTTATGAGTTATCACGCTGCGGGCCGTTTGCGCCGCCAGACGTCCGAAATCCTGCGGTGAAACCTCGAATTCAATCAGTTCGCCGATTTCGAACTCCTCGTCATACTCCCGTGCTTCCGCCAGAGATATCTGAGTGTGTTCATCCGTAACCACCTCGACGACTTCTTTGTTAAAGAAGACCCGCATCTCACCGGTCTCACGGTCAATTTCGGCAAAAATCCGCTCGCGAATATTTTCCGTGCTCTTGACATCGAATTCGCGACGATAGGCCGATACCAGCCCTTCTTCGATCGCCGTAAACAAAATCTCCGGGTCAATCTTGCGTTCTTTGGCCAACGCCTTGACCGCCATCACAATTTCTCTGCTCATATTCTCTCCATATGCCCTTAAAAAATTATCGTACGCTTCACTATACTGACATCTTCCTTCGTAAAGCTGAGGGTTTCACCCTCTGCCGTTTTCAGGACGATTTCATCCGCATCGTTCATTCCCACCAGTTCCCCGGTGAAGACCTTGTTTCCATCCTGCGCTCGGTAGAGCCTGAGTTCCACCTGGCTGCCGGCATGACGTTCAAAATCCGCCCGAGTTTTGAGCGGACGATCAATTCCCGGCGAGGACACCTCCAGAGCCCATTCACCCCGAATATGCTCGTCCAGCTCCGCATCCAATTTCGGTTCGACGGCAAGGCTCATGGCCTCGCAATCATCGATGGAAACTCCGCCGCGCCGGTCAATAATGAAACGCATCACATTGCGTCCCCGTTCGTTGAACCACTTAACCTCAAGCAAGGCCAGCCCCAGTCGCTCCGCAATCGGAGTTCCGATCCGCTCGGCCGTAGCCATCAGCTCCTTAGGTCGCACCGCTTTCATCCTCCTCCACAGTCTCCGACAAAACAAAAGAGCGAGTTTATCCCGCCCTTTTTGTCAAGACTATTAACTAGTTACAGTGCCCGGATTATACCACGTCGCCGCGAAATGCGTCAACTGTTTCCGGCCGCGCTCTCCCCGCTCGGGGTCGAGTGAGCCAAATCCGGAATTTATGCTTAGGTTCCTACTGCAGCGAAGCGCTCCTCGGCCAGGTGGCAGGCCACGAAGTGCTCCGGATCCGCAGCCAGAGGCTCCAATTTCGGCATCTCTTCGACACACCGCGCGTGGCAATACTGGCAACGGGTATGGAAGCGACAACCCTGCGGCGGATCCGCAGGCGAAGGAACATCTCCCTCTAAAATGATTCGCTCGCGCTTGGCACGTATATCGGGAACCGGAACTGCAGAAAGCAGAGCCTGCGTGTAAGGATGGATATGTCGGTCATAAAGTGACCTGGCAGGTGCCAATTCGAGAACCTGCCCCAAATACATAACCGCAATCCGATCGCTCATGTACTCAACTACTGAAAGGTCATGGGCAATAAAGATATAGGTCAGTCCCAACTTTTCCTGCAGATCCTTCATCTGATTCAAAACCTGAGCCTGAATCGAAACGTCCAATGCGGAGACCGGCTCATCGCAGACAACCAGCTCCGGATCCACACACAATGCGCGGGCAATGCAAATCCGCTGACGCTGACCGCCTGAAAACTCATGTGGATAGCGGTACATGTATTCCGGATGCAGATTAACCGCCTCCAGAAGTCGAGCAATCAGTTCGCGACGCTCTTCCTTATTGCGGTCCGAGTGGATGCGAATCGGCTCGTCAAACGACTGGTAGATAGTCTTCATCGGATTCAGTGAGGAGTAAGGATCCTGGAAAACCATCTGTATTTTTCTCCGTGCCGCAAAGCTCTCCTGCGCATTCAAGCTCAAGAGATCCCGCATCTCGCCCCCAAAATTGTATTGCATGCTTCCCGAATTCGGCTCCAGCAGGCGTACAACGCATTTCCCTAGAGTCGTCTTGCCGCAACCGCTCTCGCCGACTAGGCCCAGCGTCTCTCCGCGATAAACGCGCAAGGAAATATCGTCAACGGCACGCACTGCCCCGACCTCCCGGCGGAATATTCCGGCCGTAATCGGGAAATATTTTTTGATATTATTCAGTTCCAAAAGCACATTAGATTCAGTCATCGAGCTTCTCCCCAATACAATGTACGCAACGCACAATATGTGAGTCCGTGACCCCCACACGTCCTGGGACGCATGTCTTGCAAGCCTCGGTGGCAAAATCGCAACGCGGCTCAAAAGCACAGCCGGGCGGCATTTCGGACGGGTCAGGTGTCACGCCGCGAATTGGAATCAGCTTGTCCTCTCCGGCATTACCTAATATCGGAACCGACTTGAGTAGCGCCTGAGTATAAGGATGCAGGGGGTTCAGGAAAACGTCTTCCTTGGTCCCGAATTCAACGATTTTACCCATGTACATTACCGCCACATCATCGGCCATATCCGCGACAATGCCCATGTTATGAGTGATTATGATCGTCGAAAAGCCGAATTCCGACTGCATTTCCTTGATCAACTCAATGATCTGCGCCTGAATCGTAACGTCCAGAGCCGTCGTCGGCTCATCGGCGATCAACAGTTGCGGACGGCAAATCAGCCC
The DNA here is from genome assembly GCA_012800655.1 of Clostridiaceae bacterium. Taxonomy (GTDB): domain Bacteria; phylum Bacillota; class Clostridia; order Saccharofermentanales; family Fastidiosipilaceae; genus JAAZIX01. The sequence continues at coordinate 3,395 of JAAZIX010000117.1, forward strand.
CATTGCAATCATGACACGCTGCTTCATACCGCCGGAGAACTGATGCGGATAATCCTTAATACGTTCGCTCGCCTTGGGTATACTCAACAATTCAAGCATCCTGACCGCCCGTTCCAGAGCTTCTTTTTTGGTAATCTTGGAGTGTTCGCGGAGCACCTCGATAATCTGATCACCGATATTGTAGACCGGATTCAGCGAGGCCATCGGATCCTGAAAGATCATCGAGATTTCATTACCGCGGATCGAACGAATTTTTCGCCCGGTCGGATTGAGCTTCGCCATATCAACCGACTCGCCGCCCTCGGGATGGAACAAGATGCTGCCTTCGGGGATGACGGCTGTCTTGGGTAACAGACGCATAATACTGTGTGCCGTAACACTCTTTCCGCAGCCGCTCTCACCCACCAGACCGAGAATCTTCCCGCGCCTGACTTTGAAGGTTACTCCGTCAACCGCGCGAACCACTCGGCGGCGGCGCACGACAAATTGTGTCTTGAGATTATTAATTTCCAGAATATATTCGGTCGCCATTTTCATCTCCTTTACTGTTGCTTGGGATCCAGAACATCCCGCAAACCGTCACCAAAGAAATTGACGCCCAGAACAAAAAACGCAATTGCCAGACCGGGAGCCACCCACAACCATGGATAGTTTGTGATATTCAACAGTTCTTTCGCCGCATTGATGGTGTTGCCCCAAGTGGGAGTTCCCGAAGGTACCCCCATACCGATGAATGAAAGCGCCGCCTCCTGCAGGATAAAGCCGGCCGTATTCAAAGTCAGCTGAACAATAACCGGTCCCAGACAGTTAGGCAGTATATGGCGAAAAACTATGGAGGAACTGCGAATTCCGAAAGCACGACAGGCCTCGACGAAGCTCTCCTCACGCAAGGAGAAGAAGCGCCCGCGAACCAGTCGGAAAGTCGCTATCCAGCCCGTGAAGACAAATATTATAATCAGGTTTTTTATGCCCTCTCCCAGGATTACTCTCATAACCATAACTAAGAGCAATTGAGGAAATACGGAAACCAACTCCGCTATTTTGACGAAAATTGCGTCCAACCAACCGCCGTAATATCCGCAAAAGCTCCCGATAATTACCCCGAGAATCATTCCGCCCAGAGCACCGGACAAACCGATTGCTATCGAAATCCGTCCACCGTAGAGCACCCGCGCAAACACGTCGCGGCCGAGCTTGTCTGTACCGAAAGGATGCTCGCCGCCGGGAGGTTTTCCCATATGTCGCAGATTAAGGTCTGTGGGACTATGGGGAGTCAGGAGCGGAGCCAGAATACAGGCCATAAGAATAACAAACATCAGCATGAAGCCCAATACCGCCAGGCGATTGTGCAATAGCTTGTAGAAATTCTCCTTAGCCAGACTGGATTTGACAATCTTTTTCTTATTTTCACTCATAAGATTGGACTCCTTTCTATAGCCGGACACGCGGATCGAGCAGCGCCGTCACCAGGTCAATCAAGAGGCTGGCCAGTAGGGCTACAAAGGACAACATCAGAATAATGGTTAATACCAGCTGGTAGTCACTGCTGTTGATTGCGGTCAAAAGTCGGTTTCCGATTCCGGCATAGCCGAAGACCTGCTCAATAACAACCGAACCGCCGATCAGCATCGGCAGACGCAGGAAAATCAACACACTTATTGGCATAAGCGCATTGCGGAATACATGTTTGAAAAATACGCGGCTCTCGGAAAGTCCCTTCGCCCGCGCCGTTTTGACATAATCTTGATTCATCACGTCCATCATCGAGTTGCGCGTATAACGCGTCAGAGCTGCCGCCAATGACAGACCAAGGCTGGAGGCGGGCAAAATCAGATATCGCAAATTCTGAATAAATGTCGCATCGGCACTACCGCGCCCCTGTGCCGGGAGCCAGCCCAGATTTATGGCGAAGATTAGAATCGCAACGATACCGATGAAGAATTCCGGCATGGATATGCCGATAACACCTATTACCGAGGCGAGATAGTCCCAAATCGTATTGTGCTTAGTTGCGGCAATGATACCGAAAATCAGGCCGAAGATAGTTGAAATAAGCAGTGCGGCTGCGGCGAGAATAACCGTTTGCGGCAATAGATAGCTTATAACCTGACTGATCGGTGTGCCGGTCTGGATGCTGTAGCCCATATCGCCGGTAAAGAAGGCAATCAGCCAGCGAAAATAACGAACTAACATAGGGTCATTCAGTCCGACGGCTTCGCGCAGGGCATCCAAATCTTCCTGACTCATACCGACCAGCTGGTCCGGCGGAAACTGTGCGGTCAGGGGATCACCGGGTGTTAATTCCAGAGCACCAAAAACCAGGAGACTTATGGCCAACATCATCGGAATCATGACTAAAAGCCGTTTGAAAAAATATTTGAGCATATCAGAACCTCACTAATTAAAATGACCAGACGGCCGAATCCCGTAAAAACGGGATTCGGCCGATCCGATCTGCTTAAAAAAGAAGCTTATTCACCGTGATTTAAGGTCCACTTGTCAATGTAGCGTTCATAGTTCGACCACTCGTTGGAAAGTTCCAACTCAGGCGGCAAGTTAACGCGGGCCGTATTGAATACGTGCAGATTGCGAATCGAGAACATCGGCATGTACCAGAAAAATTTCTCCGACTCGATTACCTGCATTTCCTTAAGCAGTTCCGTGCGCCGGGCGCTGTCGCTGGTCTGCCACAACTCATGGATGTGCTCGTCCAAATCAGTTATACCAACCGGCAAAATCTTGCTCGAGACGCTGTTTTTATGATTCACACTCTCGTACGGGTTGAATGCCTCTTCAACCGTCATCGCCGACAGACCGGCGTAGACCAGGTCATAAGTGGGCGCGTCGTACAGCTGGGCGGTAATATCGCCGGTCATCAGATACCAGGAGGCGGTAACACCGACTTGCTTGAGATACTCGCAAACCGCATCCATGAAGAGTCCGGTTGTCTCGTCGCTGTAATAGCAGGCGAGCTTGACCTCCCTGCTGTAGTCGAAGTTGGCCTCATCAAATAGAGCCTTGGCCGCCTCGGGATCATAGCTGAGGTCGAAAACTGCATCACCGTTGTAGTACTCGAAGGAAGCCGGAACCCTCGTGTTGGTCTTGGCTGCCTGTCCCGGGAAGAGACTCTCGATAATCGCGTCACGGTCGATAGCCTTGACAAAGGCACGGCGGGTGCGGATATCTTCGAAGGGCGAGCCGTCGCTGCCGACAGTACCCTTGCAGTTCCACATGAAGTAGCGGACGAAATAAATGTCGGCATAGAAAACCGTGTAATCCGTAGCATCCTTGAGCGCTTCGGCCACCGCTCCGTCGTTGGTGTTGAAGTAGTCAATCTCCTTGGCGAGGGCGCGGGTTGCATAGTCAACCTGAGTCATTTGGGTCAGCTTGACCTGCTTAATCTGCGGCTTGGCGGCAAAGTAGTCGTCAAAGGCTTCCAGCAGGGCGTAGTCGTTCGGGTGGAATTCCTTTACGTAGTAAGGACCCGAGCCGATCGGCTTGAGGAAGAAGTCCGATGTGACAAAGGTTGCCGGCTCATACTTGCTGATCTCATGGCGCGGCAAAATATTGAACTGTCCGCAGGAGAGCAGGAAAGTTCCGCTGGGGTTTTCCAGTTCCATCGTAACCACATTGTCCTTGTAGGTCAGGCCGGCCACCTCGTCCTCAGGGGTCTTGGTCTTGTCTTCAATATACTCGGCCATACCCTTGATAGTGGTGAAGGCTCCTCTCATAACGGCATTGATACGTCCGGACTTGAGGGCGTAGCGAATGGAATAGCAGACGTCGTCGGCGGTCAAATCTTTACCGTCATGCCACTTGACACCTTCATGCAGAGTGAAGGTATAGGTCTTCCCGTCAGGGGATTCCGTCCACTCCTTGGCCAGGTCGCCGTAGACCGGCTTCAGGTCGGCATTGAGCCGCAGAAGACGGGAAAAGAGCATCATGCGCTGTGTCAGACCGTAGTTGGCCCAGACCTCAGGGAACTTGTCACTCATGTTCTCCATCGTCGGCAGCAACAGCATATTCGGGCCGTAGCCTTTCTTCTCCGGAGCTTCTGTTGGAGCTTCTGTTGGAGCTTCTGTCGGCGCTTCTGTCGGGGCAGCCGTCGGAGCAGCCGTCGGAGCAGCCGTCGGGGCGGCCGTCGGAGCAGCCGTCGGCGGGTCAGTTTTTCCGCTATCCGGGGTGGGGCTCTGACAGGCCGCAAAGGCTGCCAGCAGCATCACCAAAGCCAGAAAAAGCGAAGATGTTTTGAGTAGTTTTTTCATAGTTTCCTCCTTGTTATATATTTAACGTGAATCTCTACGAGTTAAATCTCTACAAGATCCGCGATAAATCAACCAAGCAGTTCCTCGCGTGCCGCCATGATACGTGCATGGATTGCCGGCAGCTTCGCCAGATCCGCGGACGAATTGGCAGCCAACGGGGCACGAATTCCATGTAACGGAATCCCCTGCATGCCCATCAGAGTTTTCATCGAGGCCGTAATCGTTCCGTCAAAGGGTATCAGTTCCAAAATTAAATTCGAGATGAAGGTTTGGATTTTCTGAGCCTGTGTCCATTTATCGGCACGCGCCAATTTGTACATCGCAACGTAGAAATCTATAA
>JAAZIX010000118.1 GCA_012800655.1 Clostridiaceae bacterium
ACCGTAAATTCGAGACACTTTTCCCGACGTGCTCCGAAATGGAACCCGGAGAAAACGCGATTATGCGGCAGGGCTATGTATCCGTATGTCTGCATGGCTTCTCCCCTGTACCCGAATTAGTACCGTTAAGATAGCACAAATTCATCCGCACTGTGTTACAATTCCCGACGAGGTTGAAAACATGAAAGAAATTTCCAATTCTAACGGCACTTCTCCGCTATCACGTCCCCCGCTCGCAAGCAAGCAGCGACTGACCTATCTGATCAGCATGGCCATGTTGACCGCCTTATCTTATGTCCTGATGTTGATCATAAAGATACCCGTTGTCCTTTTCCTGAGCTACGAGCCCAAAGATGTGGTTATCGTCATAGCCGGCTTCATCTACGGTCCCGTAAGTGCCGCAATCATTTCGGTGGTTGTCTCTATAATTGAAATGATTACCGTCAGCAGTACGGGATATATCGGCTTGATAATGAACATTATCAGCACTTGCGCCTTTGCCATGACCGCCGCCGCAATTTACAAGAAGAAACGCGATATCCGCGGGGCTGTCAGCGGACTAGTCGTCGGGGCACTCCTTGCAACTGCCACGATGTTACTCTGGAACATAATTATTACGCCGATTTATACCGGCAGACCGCGTGAAGAGATCATACAAATGATCCCAACGGTTTTCCTGCCGTTTAATATCATAAAAAGCAGTATCAATGCAGCCCTAACAATCCTGCTATATAAGCCGATCGTTCTGGGTCTGCGCAAGGCAAAAATCGTACCGACCTCCGACCGGACCCAAGGCTCGAAAAAATTTCAGCTCCATCCCGGTGTGATTGTTGGCGCCCTGTTTGTTTTGCTTACCTGTATACTCCTGATTTTGGCTCTCCAAGGGAAAATATGATAGGATAACTCCCGCGAGAATCGTCACATAACGATGTCGAGGTGTAGCGCAGTTGGCAGCGCGCCTGCTTTGGGAGCAGGATGTCGCAGGTTCGAGTCCTGTCACCTCGACCAAGTGAGAACCAAAGCTATGATACCATTGGTATTACAACTTTGGTTCTTTTATAATGTTGGAACCCGGATCATAGAAGAGAGTGGGTGGAACAATATGAAAATAGATTTTAACGAGACGGAATGCCGTGCGATGCAGGCTTTTTTGGAAGGAAACAATGACCTGGGCGAAGAACTACAAGCGGAGTTTCTTAATCAGTTAAAAGAGGCCATGAAAAACGGTCAAGATCATTGCCCGTGCACAGCTGATTGCTCCATTCATGGTAAATGCTTCATTTGTGTCCAGGTACATCGCGGGCACGGAAATCACTTGCCGGTTTGCATGCACGAAATGGTAAACAGAAAATTAAAGGAACTTTCTGAATTGACCGAACACTCTATTATTGATGAGGTTGAAAAACCAATATATTTAAAGTAGTTTACTCTGATAAAAGCAAACACCTATAGAAACTGTAGCGTCTCTGAACCATATTCGACTCGGAGGCGTTTTTCATATGTTGGCAAATCAAAAAACGCCTATTGTAGATTACACATCCAACTCGGGGATACAATTTCGCCGTTTAGCAGGACGGTTCTCACTAGATTCAGGTTGCGCAGATCCTCCAGCGGATTCTTCTCCACAATAATCAGATCCGCCAGCTTACCGGGTTCCACTGTGCCCAGCCTGTCTTCCCAACGCAGTATTATTGCCGCATTGATAGTCGCAGTCTGCAGAGCCTCCAGTGCGCTCATACCGCATTCCTGCATTAGTAGCAGTTCTTCCGGCACGCTGCCCAGCGTGTCCGAGCCCGCCCCGATGAGGATGCCTCGCCGATGGGCTTTCCGTACACTCTCTCGCTGGGGATATACCACCAGCTCCCGCATCATGGCGGCAAGCTCGGAACTTCCGCTTCTCTCCTCTTTATCCGCCACTGCCGTGATACCGCTCATGGTGGGAACGTAATATACATTCCGTTCCCACATGATATCCAGCGCTTCCTCAGTAAGAGACGCACCGTGCTCGATACCGTCGACCCCGCCTTTTAGCGCGTTGAGTACAGGCTCTTTCCCCATGGCGTGAACGGTCACCGTACGGTTGTGGGAGTGGGCCGCGTAACAGGCGGCGGCGATCTCCGGAATTGAGAACTCCGTCCAGCCGGGATGCTCGTGCTCAGGCATCCCGCCCAGCCCACCGCTCACCATTAGCTTGATGAAATCCGCTCCCCGTTTGATCTCCTCACGAGTAGCCTGCATCACAGCATCCGGCCCATCGGCCTCCACGGCGCCCGCATAGCGGTGCGTCTCGTGTCCCCCGGTCGACGCTATACCTAAGCCGCAAACTACCATGCGGGGACCCCGTATCAGACCCTCGTTGATAGCGCTCT
>JAAZIX010000119.1 GCA_012800655.1 Clostridiaceae bacterium
CGGGCGATCCTGCACCCGTTTTTTTGGAAAATTCTGCGCTCATTTGCCCGCGATTTCAGCTCCGTTTGTAATATCGGCGTGTTGCTCGTGACTTTGATTTTGTTCACGACTTTGACTTTGCTCGCGATTCCACATTTCCAGCCAGACTGAAAGAACCGCCAAATCGGCCGGAGAAACACCGGATATGCGCCCGGCCTGACCAAGCGAACGGGGGCGAACGGCCGCCAACTTCTGTTGCGCTTCAATCCGCAAGCCGCGGATCGCACTATAGTTTATGTCGGCGGGCAGACGCTTGCGTTCATCTTTTTTGAAGCGGGCAATTCGGCGTTGTTCCAACTCGATATATCCGGCGTACTTAATCTCAATGACAACAGCGCGGCGCAGGTGCGGCGGTAAATTCGGCGGTGACAATTGCGAAAGCGCCAGGTTCGACGGCAATTTTGCAAGTGCGTCAGCAGATACGCCAAGTGACGCGTCAGCAGATACGCCAAGCGACGCGTCAGCAGATCTGCCAAGCGACGCGTAAGTCGGTTCATCAACCGGCGCATCAGCTGGTGCAACCAGTGGTGTATCAACCGATTTATCAACCAGTGCGTCCAGCTGCGCCAACTCGTCGAGTCCGATTTCCGGACGGGCGAGGGCTTCCGCGAGACTGATACCTCCCTGCGGCGGCGTACTACCGGCTTGGTCAAAAATACGATCGCGTTCGGGCGAGGGCAGAATCCGCATTGAACGCAGACGCTCCAGCTCAGCGGTCAGCATGTCGCGGCGCTGCACAAAACGTGCCCAATCCGCATCATTGACCAAACCGTATTCGCGACCGATCGGCGTGAGGCGGCGGTCGGCATTGTCCTGGCGCAGTGAGAGGCGATATTCGGCGCGGGCGGTCATCATGCGGTAGGGCTCCTGCGTACCGCGCGTGACCAAGTCGTCGATTAGGACACCGAGATAGGCCTCATCGCGACCGAGCACCAGCGGCTCGAGACCGCGGCAGGCGCGGGCGGCATTGAGCCCGGCGATCAGACCCTGACCGGCAGCTTCTTCATAGCCGGACGTTCCGTTAATCTGCCCAGCTCCGTACAGTCCCCGCACATCCGTCAATTCCAGGCTCGGCTCGAGCTGCAGCGGGTCGAGACACTCATACTCAATCGCGTAACCGGTGCGCTGAATCACGGCCCGCTCCAGCCCGGGCAGCGTCCGCACCAGGCGCTCCTGCACATCTTCGGGCAGGCTGCTCGACAGCCCCTGCAGATAATACTCCTCCGTCCCCAGCCCCATCGGCTCGACAAAAATCTGATGGCGCTCCTTGTCTGGGAAGCGCACGACCTTATCCTCAATCGAAGGGCAGTAGCGCGCCCCCGTGCCGCGAATAAAGCCCGAGAACATCGGCGCCCGATGCAGATTCGCCCGCACGATCGCGGCAGTTTCGTCAGTTGTCCACGTCAAATAACAATCGCGCGTCGGCTGTGGGCAAAATTCCGGATTGTCCTCATTGGCAAAGCTGAATGTCCACTGTTCGGCGTCACCTTCCTGGATCTCCAGTCGTGAAAAATCTATCGATCGGGAATTGATCCGCACCGGGGTGCCGGTCTTGAATCTCTGTAACTTTAGGCCGTGCGCGGCGAGCGAGGCCGCCAGGCCGTGCGACGGGAACAAATTATCGGGACCGCTCTCGATGCTGACTTCGCCGGTAATGATGCAGCTCTCCATAAAAGTGCCGGTGGCCAGGATCACCTTGCGGCAAGGATGCCAGGCGCCGGAGCGCGTCAGCACGCCGCGGACTTCGTAGAGGGCCTCCTCGCTTGCAGGGGTGAATGCGGCGGCGGGCATGTGGCCGGGCGCAGTATCCGCCGTTTCCGGAGTTTTCGCGCCGTTCGGCGGCATTTTTGCAGGTTCTGCAACACGCTTCGTCGTTTCCGGAGTTTTCGCACCACTCGTCGGCATTTTTGCAGCTTTGTCAGCGATGCTTGCGCTATCAGTTTTAGTGGCGGAGGCGGAGGCACGGACAGCGGATTTACGAACAACGGGCTCACTCAAAACGGCCACAATTTCGGCCTGGCGCAAATGCACGCCCTCGGTGTTCTCCAACAGGTGCTTCGCCAACTCCTGGTACAGGCGGCGATCGATCTGTGCCCGCGGCGAACGCACCGCCGGCCCCTTCGTCGCGTTGAGCATGCGATATTGAATCGCCGCGGCATCCGCCAGCCGCCCGATCGCTCCGCCCAGCGCGTCAATCTCCCGCACCAGCTGCCCTTTCGCGGTTCCCCCGATACTCGGATTACACGGCATATTGCCCACGGAGTCCAAATTCATCGAGAACAGCATCGCCCGCAGCCCCAGCTTACTCACCGCCAGCGCCGCCTCGATGCCGGCGTGCCCGGCGCCGACAATCGCGATATCACAAGGCTCGGCCTCATACGGCGTGACGGCAAAATCCGCCGGCCACCCCGTCATTCCGCGCAACTTTTCAAGTAAAGCATCCCGTTCGATCATTTTCCGACACAAAAATTGCTGAACAAATGTTCCAGCACATCGCTGCTCAGCGTCGCCCCGATAATCTCACCCAGCGCATCGGCGGCCATATTCAGCAAAACCGTAATAATGTCCAGCGGCAGACCCGCGCCGTCGACAAGCAATTGTCCCAAAACCTCGCGGCATTCTTTCAAAGAATTCAAATGTCTTTCCGAACTTATCAAGTCGGCCGTATCGCCGCCTTGGGTCATTTCTCCCAGTAAATCAGCCAGCATCTCCCGCAGTTCCGGCAAACCCGCCCCGGTCTTGGCCGAACAGGCAAGAATTTCACTCTCTCCCGCAAAATCCGTTGTGCCGGCGGCTACTGATCCGGCGATAGTTGCGCCGACATCCACCGATCCGGCGGCAGTTGTCTCGGCAGAAGACCCCGCCCTCGTCACAGGTTCTCCGAACTCGCCTGGCTTCCCAGACGCACCGAACTCGGCGTTCCACAAGTCCTGCCAGCGCCGACGAAAAACTGCCAAGTCCGCCGGCTTTGTCAATAAATCACTTTTGGAAATCAGCGGTACCACCCGTACCCCCTGCAGATTTGTCCGATCGCGCAACGGTTCGATCTCCGACGCGCTCACCGGTCGATCCGCCGGTAAAAGCCAGACTACAATATCCGCTTCGGCCATCGTCTGCCGTGTGCGCTCCATGCCCAGAATCTCGATATCGTTATCGCTCACCGAGCGAAGCCCGGCTGTATCCGTCAGCCGTACCGCCAAATCGGCAATATGCATCCACTCGTCAATCGTATCGCGGGTCGTGCCGGGAATATCGGTCACGATCGAACGCTCGCTGCCGACCAGCGCGTTGAGCAGAGCCGACTTGCCCGCGTTCGGTACTCCGGCCAGACAAACAGTCGCCCCTTCCCGGATCAGTCGCCCGGCCGCATAGCTGTCAATCAGCTTTTCCACTTGCTCGTAAATATTACGAAGTTCGGGAGCGGCGTCATCCCACTCAAAGCGGTCTTCACCGACCGCGTACTCAGGGTATTCGCCGGCCAGCTCCGCTCGCGCCACCAGCGCGATCAGCGAATTGCGCAGGGTTTTTACGCGTGTCGAGAGCTGCCCAGCCAATTGCCGCAAAGCCACACGGCGCGCCTGCTGCGAATCACTATCGATCAGATCAAGCACCGCCTCGACTTGGCTCAAATCCAAACGGCCGTTTAACAAAGCCCGGCGCGAGAACTCGCCCGGCCCGGCCGGCTCCGCACCCGCCGCCAGACAAGCGCCAATCATCTCACGGCGCACGGCACCGCCGCCATGCACACTGATTTCCACCATATTCTCACCGGTAAACGAACGCGGCGCACGGAAAGGCAACAGCACCGCCTCATCAATAACCTCGCCGCTTGTCGGATGAATCACAAAGCCGTAAACCGCCCTGTATCCCGGCAAATTCGCAATTTCTGCAGAGTTTGAGGCATACGCAGAGTCCGGGGCGTGCGCAGAGTCCGGGGCATACGCAGAGTCCGGGGCGTGCGCAGAGTCCGGGGCATACGTAGAGTCCGGGGCATACGTAGAGTCCGGGGCGTGCGCAGAACTCGGGGTGACCGCGCCCGCGTCAGCCGCTACGCCCGCGTCAGCCGCTACGCCCGCGTCAGCCGCTACGCCCGTGCCAGCCGCTGCGCCCGCGTCAGTTGCAACATCCGTGTCAGCCACTACGCCCGCATCGGCGGCAACATCCGCCCGCAAAGACAGCGGCACCCGACCGCGGCGGAAAATCCGCGCGGCAACCGTCAGCGCTTCGTCGCCCGAAATACGTAGCACCGCCAGACCCGAGCGGCCCGGCGGTGTGGCAAAAGCAAATATAACTTTGCTCATATTAGTAATCGACAACTAATCGTCATCCCTTTTCGGAGCAATAATCACCCGACGATCACGTCCTTCTTCCTCACTGAAAGTCACAACCCCGGGAAAATCAGCCAGAGCGGCATGCACAATGCGCCGATCGGAAGCCTTCATCGGATTCATCTCGAACGTCCGCCCGCTGCGCCGCACCTGCTCGGCAGTCTTACGCGCCATATCGGCGAGCCGTTGCTCCTGGCGATAACGATAATTATTCACATCTATGTAAATACGGGTACCGCCGCGACGTTCCTTTCCCGCCGCCAGTGAGAGCAGATGCTGCAGAGCATTCAGCGTATCGCCGCGTCGCCCTATCAGGACACCACCGTCCTCGTGCTCGACATAGAGATTGATCACGTCGTCCCGCGCATCATACTCGCGCGTCACGGACCCCTCCATCCCGAAAGCCGCAAGAATCTGATAAGCCAACTCCTCGCCGGGATTTACTTCGCCATACTCAAGATCCTCATCCTCATCGGCAAAAGCAAAATCCTCCGCGTCATCGTCGCCAAAGCCGTCGGTTCGACCGCTCTCAACATTCTCCGCTACCGCGTACTCATCCTCATCCGCCAACTCGTCCGCATCTTCACCCATAATTTCCAGATTAAAATCCGCGACCGCCTCGGCAACTCCCGCATCGCTGTCTTCGATATCTTCGCTATCTGTCACAACATCCGCAGTACCTGCAGTGTCCGCAGTATCCGCAGTGTCCGCAACAGGATCATACGAGGCGAACGGTTCGCGCAACGTAACGCGCACCCGAGCCTGACGCTTCAAGAATCCGAACAGACCGCCCTCGCCGGTCTCTAAAATTTCGACATCCACACTGTCCGGATCGGTTCCCAACTCTTCAAGGGCGTTGCTTATGGCTTCCTCTACAGTGCGTCCCTTTGCTTCTATACTATTAGACATATACTCCTCTTTCCGAACACGCAATCGCCCCTGTTCGTGTGACAGAGGCGAGCCTGCTACTTTTTCTTCCGTTGTCCGCGCTGTTCTCCGCGCCGCGAGCCGTCATCCGCGCCGCTTGTACGCTGTCGCGTTCCGGCAGCGGCACCGCTTCCGCTCCGTCGTTCGGCGGCGGACGCTTTAATCCGCCCGCCGGCAACCGCGGCTCCGGCACCCTTAGCTCCGTCTCCTGCAGATCCGGGCTCCGCAGATCCGGCTTCCACATCCCCAGTATCACCCGCCGCCGGGCGCGGCCGCTTCCTGCGACGACGCACGGGCTCTTCCTCCTCCGGCTCGGACGGCTTGATAATCAAAAGATTATCTTTATTATGCAGATAGGCCGGCTTGATATAAAGATAATAAATCAGCACCTGCTGGGCAATTCCGACCAAGTTACCGATCAGCCAGTACAGACCCATCGCCGCCGGCATCGAGAAAGTCGTGATCAGCGTCATTATCGGCATGAACCAGCGCATCATCTTGCCCATGCCCGCAGTCTGATCCTCCTGCGGACTTTGGCGCGCAGCCGGGTTGCGCTCTGCCGCGGCACGCTGTTTCTTCGCATCTCTCGCCGCGGGGTTCGTCCACTCCATTGTCTTATTCAGTAGAATGGTCGACACAACCGCAAAAACCGGCATGGAAAGCAGCGGCAACCAAATATTCCATTCCGGACCGAAAAGAGCGCCAGGATTATAGGTCGGCACCAACCCTAAATTCAACCCGAGGAAATTCAGATTCAACATATCGGAGAGCCGCAGCCATCCGTTGTTCACGACCTCGGCCAAAGCCGCCGCATTTTCACGCAACGCCCGCATCAGCGGAATATTCATCCCCGCCGCGTTGTTGGCCTCCGCCGAACTGATCAAATTCAGACTCTCGAGATAGCGACCTACACTCTCGAGATTTTCCACCGCGACATTACTGACATAACGCATCGGCGCCTGGAAGATTCGCCAAATCGGCCAGATAATAATCAACTGGAAAAGCGCCGGCAGACAGCCGCCCAACATCGAAACATTGTGCTTCTTATAAAGCGCCTGCTGCGCCTGAGCCAGCCCGGTACGGTCATTACCGTATTGGCGTTGCAATTCCGCGATCTGCGGCTGTAGTGCCGTCATCTTAATCGAGCTCTTGCTGGAACGCACATTGAGCGGTAGCAATATCAAACGCAACAAAATACTGAAGACGATGATAACCACGCCATAATTGCTGAACAGCTGATAAAGAACCCGCAACATCCAGCCGAAAGCGATATATAGCGGATCGAGTATTCCCGCTGCGACCGGGAGTACTGTGTCAAACATAAATATTCTCCTTATTTTCGTGGCTACAGCCTATCTCATCATGAGGGTATTTTACAGGGTCATAGCCGCCCCTGCAAAGCGGATTACAGCGCAAAAGGCGATACAGTGCCATCCAAAAGCCTTTCCAGGCACCGTGAAGCGAAATCGCCTGGTAGGCATATTCGGAACAGGTCGGTATAAAGCGGCAACGGGGTCGCGAATAAGGCGATATCCCAGCCTGATAACCGCGGATCAGCTTTAACATCAGCCGTCGCATTTTGCCTCCTCATTAACCGACGATTCGCCGTTGACCAACGTTCCGGCATTAGCCGACGTCCCAGCGTTGACCGAAGCCCCGGCGTTTGCCGACGCCCCGGCGTTTTCCGAAGCCCCGGCGTTTGCCGAAGCCCCAGCGTTGACCGAAGCCCCGGCGTCTGCCGAAGCCTCGATACCGTCCACCAAACCGGCGCGCCGCAACAATCCGGCAAGTTCCTTCCGCACCGCGGCGAACTCCGGCAAAGCGCCTTCCGGCGTATTCGGCTGCGGACGCCCGATCAGAATCACCGCGCCGCTCCCCGTCGGGGCCGGCAACTGAGTACGCCAGGCCTCCCGCAGCAGTCGCTTAATTCGATTACGTCGCACAGACGTTCCGACATGCGAAGACGCCGAAACACCGAGCTGATACGGACCCCGAGCCTGTGGGTATGTCAGGTAAAGCATCGTCACGTGGCGCGAACTGAGCCGACGCCCCCGCCGAAAAACGCGGGCAAACTGAGCTTTGCTCTTCAGCCGCTCCGTCCTAACCTTCCGCTCCGTAACCTGTTCCACTGTTCTTCAGCCCCGGACGGGTCTGGCGCAACGGGAAACCTTTTCGCCTCTCATTGCCGTCCCGCCGCAAAGGCCCCTTACGCCGTCAGTCTGCGACGCCCCTTGAGCCGACGCGAGCGCAAAACCCGCCGTCCGGCTCTGGTCTTCATTCTTTTTCTAAAGCCGTGCTCACGGGCACGCTGCCTTTTCTTCGGTTGAAATGTTCTCTTAGGCATTTTATCCTCCTAAACTACCCGGGGCGGCGAACAACCGCATCCCGTGCGTATCTAATAATCTTTCTTCTTCAAAATGTGCCGCGCGTTCAACCGCGGGCACGTAAGGCCGACCGCAACTGCCACAACAAAATGGCCGCCGCTGCCGCCGCATTCAAGGATTCCGCCGAACCCTCCATCGGTATCTTCACCGTCAGATCCGCCTCGCGCAACACCTGCGCGCTCAGACCGCGTCCTTCGTTCCCGATCCACAGCGCCGCCGGAAAATCATACGTGACCTCGTCACAGGCCTCCC
>JAAZIX010000120.1 GCA_012800655.1 Clostridiaceae bacterium
ATGAAACCCTGGGAGATCACCTGCTCCCCCTTGGAACTTACTCTTTTGGTTTCCATATTGGTCGGCATTGTCTACTCCGTCATATCCCGTATTACGTACATCCCGAAAATGAAAGGATTAGGCGCGCTCCAGATAGGTCCCGGAACGCGTATCCACACGTACGATCTCCCCCTCATTGATGAACAGCGGCACGCGGATCACCGCTCCGGTCTCCAGTTCGGCATTCTTTGTGGCACTTGTCGCGGTATCGCCGCGCACGCCGGGCTCGGCCCGTACGACCTTCAACTCGACAAAGTTGGGCAGTTCAATCTCAAAGACGTCACCTTTGTAAGAAACAATCCGGCAGACCATATTTTCCTTCAGGAATTGAAGACTGTCACCGAAAAGCGACTTGTCCAGCGGCATTTGTTCATAGGTCTGCTCGTCCATGAAATAATACAAATCACCGTCCTGATAGAGAAAACTCATGTCACGGCGCTCTAACTGCGCCTCTTCGAATTTCTCACTCGGGTTGAAGGAACGCTCCAAGACCGCACCCGTACGGACATTGCGATAGGTGGTACGGACAAAGGCCGCACCCTTTCCCGGCTTAACATGTTGAAACTTAACAACCTGAAAAACCTCTCCGTCCATCTCGAAGGTCATACCGTTACGAAAATCACCTGCAGAAATCATTATAGCCTCCTAACGCTAAGCGTTTTTACCATTATACTATCTCCGGCCAACGATCGTAGATTTCGTTCATCTGCCGGAACAATTGCCAGTCTATATCGTCGCGCAACGCCTCGGGACGCAGGCGGAACGCCCAGTTGCCGACCGGAGTTCCGGGAATATTCATCCGCGTATCGGCACCGTAACCGCAAAGATCCTGAATCGGGATAATCACCCGCTCCGCCTGGCTCTGAAACAGGAGTCTGATATAGGCCAGGCAGGCCGGAGCTGCCTTTCCTCCCACGCCCCAGGGTCCGTCCTCCGGAAAACCGATATAGGCCAGGGCGTCGCGTCTTTCGTGCTCGGGAGCTTCCCAGAGCCAGCCCAGGAGAGTATTGTTATCATGCGTTCCGGTATAGACGACCGAATTGCGCGGAATGAAGTGCGGGCGATCCGCAGGCGAACTACCCGGACTCAGACCGAATTGCAATACCTTTATTCCCGGAAGTTCCGATTCGCGCAGCAGAGCGGCGACGTCATCGGCGGCCAGCCCAAGATCTTCCGCTATAAATCGCTCACGTCCATATTCCGCAATTATTTTGACCAGCAAATCCATTCCCGGTCCCTGTTCCCAAACACCGTCGCGCGCGTTCGTCGCATTCCCGGGGCAGGCCCAGTATGTCGAGAAGGCACGGAAATGATCCAAACGCAATACATCAACCAAATCCAATTGACGCGCAATGCGCTCAAGCCACCAGGCGTAACCATCCTCGCGATGCTTAGGCCAAAAATAAAGCGGATTGCCCCAGAGCTGTCCCGCCGCCGAGAAATAATCGGGCGGCACTCCCGCCACTCGCGCCGTGGTGTAATCCGCATTCAACTCAAACAGTTCCCTATTGCCCCAGACATCGGCGCTGTTAGCCGCAACGTAGAAAGGCAGGTCGCCGATCAGGCTGATGCCATTCTCATTGGCAGTTGTCCGCAGGCTTTGCCACTGGCGGGAAAAAAGCCACTGGGAAAAATACACGAACTCGACCTGATCCCGATGTTGCTCGGCAAAAGTGGCCACCGCGGTGAAATCATAAGCCCGCAGTCCGGCGTCCGGCCAATCGCGCCAGTCCTTACCCTGGAATCGGTCGGAAATTACCGTGAACAGTGCGTAGTCGTACAGCCATTTCCCTTGCGCCTCGGCATATCGCGTCACCGCCTCCCGCGTCGAGGGGCGCGCCGCCAGAAAAGCCCGGCGCAGAAAGGTTTCGGTATTGGCCTCGGCAAAAGTGTAGTCGGTCAAATTGCTCTTTCCCGAGTATCGCAAAGCCGGCAAATCTGCCTCCGAAAGCAATCCGTCGGTCACCAGCAGTCGCGGGTCGATCAGGTGCGTTGCCCCGGCAAACGATCCGATACTACTGTAGGGACTGTGTCCAGGACCGGGCGGACAGAGCGGCAGAATCTGCCAGGCCGAAAAACCGGCCTCCGCCAGATAACGGATAAAATCATTTGCTTCCGCCCCCATCGTCCCGCAGCCGAACTCGCCCGGCAACGAAGTTATATGCATTAAAACACCGCTCGATCTAGATGTCATTTTTTCTTCCGATCCAATGCGTTTTTTCGTCAACCTGACCAGATTCTAACCGAATTTGCTCCCTTTGTCTATTCACCGACGGCGCTGTGCGGAATGTCTCCATACAGCTGACATACGCACTCATAATGTGGTAAAATAGGGGCGAAATACCAGAGAAGGAGTGTACTGATATGATACTTGTAACAGGTGCCAGCGGACACGTAGGAAATGTTCTGGTTCGCCAATTGGCCGAACTTAACGAACCCCTGCGTCTTTTTATGCAGCCGAACGAGACGGTCGTCTCGTTGGATGGAATCAACTGTGAAATAGCGGTCGGTGACATCCGCGATGCTGCCGCCGTTGACCGAGCTGTAAAGGGTTGCAACAAGGTATTCCATCTTGCCGGCATTATCGATATATCGTCAGGACATGATGACCTTCTCCAAACAGTCAATGTCGAAGGCACCCGCAACGTCGTTAATTCCTGCCTGGCCAATGGCGTCGATCGCCTGGTCTATGTGAGCACAATCCACGCTATCCCCGAGCCTCCGCACGGCGTAACTATCAAGGAGGCTGAACGCCGCGCTTTCCCATCTCAGGATCTACTCGGCCCGTATGCAAAGAGCAAATCGGCGGCCACTGATGTCGTTTACAAAGGTATTGAGCAGGGCCTCGATGCGGTTATTGTTTTCCCGACCGGAATCATCGGTCCCGGTGATTATCGCGGATCCTTTTTCGGTAATTTTCTCTCCTTCCTGTTAAAGAATTCACGGCGGCGTTCCCTTCCCTGTTTTAACGGCGCATACGACTTCGTCGATGTGCGTGACGTCAGCGACGCTCTGATTAAGGCCATGGATCATGGTGAGAGCGGCCAGGGATATATTCTGTCCGGGCATCGGATCACTCTTTCGGAAATGTTCCGGGAAGTATCTCAGATAGTCAACCGCCGTAAGGTTCGCCTGGTTATTTTCCCGCTCTGGCTGGTTAAGTTCGGTGCTTTTGTCATTACTTTCTTTGCCCGCCTGTTCCGTCGCCGTCCCTTCTACACGCTGTATAGCATCCAAGTTTTGGAGTCCAATTCGGAGATCGATAACAGTAAAGCTCGTGCCAAGCTCGGCTATTCCCCGCGTCCCATGGACATAACCCTGCGCGAAACCATCGAATTCCTCAAAGGCATCCATGCCGATAACAAAGCCAAGCGCCGAGAGAAGCGGCTTGCCAAGGCGCAGGCTCGAGCCGCGAAACGCCGTCGTGCCCGTGCTAGGATCGCTACTTTCTTCAAACGTCTGCGGGGCGGCAAGACGTCAGCAATGGTTTTGTAAGTTTTTCTCTTGTTGAACGTACTGACAGACCGACTCCGGAAAAGAGTCGGTCTGTATTTTTATCTGAAGATCGAGGTAAAACCGCTTGCTTACGGCCTTCGTTACATACCTTCCTTTATGCGAATGTACACATGCTTGACATTGCGGTTTCCGGTGGCACGCTCGTCGATATCAAATATCCCGGCGGCACGGAACATAGGCGTCAACTTCTGAAAGCCGTAATTCCGCGGATCGAAAGACGGTTGCTTATTTACCAGCAAATTGCCCACATCTCCCAAGAAAGCCCAGCCGGTCTCGTCGGCAAGGTCGGAAACCGAGCTGCGCAGGAAATTCAAAACCCGGCTATCCAACTCACGGGCAGCGCTTCCTGCACTGCCCGCCGCGGTGTGAAGTGCGTCAAGGTCGGAAGCACCCGCCTCACCGCGCTTACCTTCCGCCGAGTGCTCATGTCCGCTCTCTTCGTCGTAAAGTCGACGCTGCTCGCGATTATATTCTCTGGTCAGGATTTCCAAATAGACAAAGCGGTCGCAGGAGGCGATGAAGGGATTCGGCGTTTTTTCCTCACCGAATCCGTAGACTATTTTACCCGCCTCGCGCAGACGTTGCGCCAAGCGCGTGAAATCACTGTCGCTTGAAACCAGACAAAATCCGTCCGGCTTATTCTGATAAAGAAGATCCATCGCATCGATGATCAGGGTTGAATCGGTTGAGTTTTTGCCCAGGGTATAACCGAATTGCTGAACCGGCACGATACCGAAATCCAACAGATGCTGTTTCCAGCTGGATAAATTGGGGCGTGCCCAGTCACCGTAAATTCGTTTGATTGTCGGAATTCCGTAGCGGGCGATCTCGGCCATCATCGCCTTGCAGTATGAAGCCGATATATTTTCCGCATCTATTAGTACCGCCAGACGGGGCTCGCGGTTAATTTGCGTTCCTATATCATAATAGTTGTCACTCATAATTTTCCTCACTTTCATTGTCCAATTCCAATTCCCGTCCGACTTTTGCCAGAGGAATCGGTAAATATTTCGTAATCTCAGTCAGCTCACTTATCGCCTGACCATTCGTCCACTCTTCAATCAGGCAAAGCGCCTGTTCCGCCTCGGCGGACGGTACCTGTATTTTCAGGGTGACGTCCGAACCGTAGATCGTCTCCTGCAGTTGCCAGACCGTCTGCTCAATCTGGTAATTCAATTTCTCCAACCAGGAATAGGGCAACAGCACATTTAGTAATGTATGCGGTAGCATTATGACCGGCTCGGCCGCCTGTAGCGCGGCGGCGGCAGCGGCACTATAAGCGCGAGTCAGACCGCCGCGTCCCAATAAAATACCGCCGAAAAAGCGGGTCACCACAATGATTGCATCGGTAATTTCATTCTTGCTCAGGACGTTCAGCACCGGTTGCCCGGCGGTTCCCCGCGGTTCTCCGGCATCGGAATAACGCGAAGTCACATAACCGGCTCTTCGACCGGTCACCCAGGCATAGACATAATGTCGCGCTCCTTCGTACTTGGTCTTGATGCTTTCCAGAAATGCCCAGGCCTCATCTTCGGATTCCACCGGAGCTATGTCGCCGTGAAAAATCGAGCGCCGCCGTTCCAGTGTGGCCGTGGCCGGTGCCAAGACAGTTATATATTCCGCTTCGGCACGCGTAGTGCCTTCCGGTTCGCCGCTGGGCATCTCGTCGTCACCATTCAATATCGTCGTCACGCGCCGACTGGATTCTCTGCGTTCCCGGGGTACCTTGTATAAGGTTGGCCGGAGTCGCGACAACACGCCGCCCCTCGCCGCTCTCCTGCTGGCGACTGCGTCTGACCGCGTCGAGCAGGTTCTTGTCGTTCAGGGAAATATTTACCGACGAGACAAATTGTGTATTGCTCGTGGTCTTGAGCAGGAGATTGATGATCATCTCCGTTACCGCGCCGGTATCCACCTGCCCGAAGGCGCGGCGGATCGCCCAGACGGCATCGAGCTCTTGCACACTAAGCAGCAACTCCTCACGTCGCGTGCTGGAACGGTTGATGTCGATCGCCGGGAAGATGCGCTTCTCGGATAATTTACGGTCGAGGTAAACCTCCATATTGCCCGTGCCTTTGAATTCCTCAAAAATCACCTCGTCCATGCGGGATCCGGTATCGACCAGAGCAGTAGCGACAACCGTCAGACTGCCGCCCAACTCGATATTGCGGGCGGCGCCGAAGAAGCGTTTGGGGCCGTACAGCGCGCCGGGATCGAGACCGCCCGAGAGAGTGCGTCCGGTCGGATTGATCGTAATGTTATAGGCGCGCGCCAGACGGGTGATACTGTCCAGGAGAATAACCACATCCTTGCCGATCTCGACCAGACGCATGGCGCGCTCCAGCACCAGTTCGGCGATGCGCACATGATTCTCTGGCGTTTTATCGAAAGTCGAATAGACAACTTCGCCGTCGATCGAGCGCTGCATATCGGTCACTTCTTCGGGGCGTTCATCAACCAGAAGAACTATGAGATGTGCATCGGGATCATTGATCGATATCGCATTGGCGATTTTTTGCAGGATGGTGGTTTTACCGGCCTTGGGCGGCGACACAATCATCCCACGTTGTCCTTTTCCGATCGGGGAAACCAGGTCAATAATTCTCGTTGATAGTTCATTGCGGCGCGTTTCTAATTTATAGCGTTCATTCGGATGAATCGGGGTCAGACGGTCAAACTGCGGGCGGCGGCCGACTTTGTCGGGTTCGATACCGTTGATATGTGTCAGAGAATGCAACGCCTTATAACGATCCGCGTCCTCCTGCGGCCGGACAAGACCGGTTATATAGTCGCCCTGTCGCAAACGATAGCGCTTGATAAAGGCCGGAGCCAGATATATGTCGTTAATGCTCTGAGAATAATTTTCCGTGCGCAAGAAGCCGTAACCGTCGGCCATAATATCCAGGGGACCCTGAACGACGATATCATCACCGATAGCCTCTATCTTCTCCCTGTCCTCTCCATCTTCTTCGGGATAGCGTTCCTGTCTGCCGCCCACGGGAATTTCCGGTGCATAGCGCGGCATTCCTTCGTCGTCCTCCGGCGGCAATTCAACCCTTTTCCTTACCCTGATCGGCGGTTGATCTTTTATCGGAACCGGCGGATCCTGTTCGACCTGAACCGACACCTCTTTCTCGACGGCGGGATCTTCTTCCTGAACTTTCTGAGTCGGATCAACCCGACGCACCTGCGTTTTGACGGGACGTCCGGATCCTCCCAGGGTCGTAGTTACCCGGCGACGTTGCGGACGACGACTGGCATAGCGCGAGCGAACCGTTCGGGATGCACTGCCGTTCTGAATCTCATCCGGAATCATCGGCGGCTCGTCCAATTCATTTTCTTTGACCGGGGCGGATTCCCGTACCGGAGGAGCCTCCTTCGTTGTCGATACGGCACCTGTCTCCTCTTCATCTTCGACATCGTTCGTCGGGACAAAAGACAGACCTAATTCCATTGCCTCGATATAGGGATCTTCGGGCACGGCCCCGACGGTTGCAACATCCTCAATATTCTTCGGATCCGCAACTATCTGCGCGGCGAAGGTTGTATCTTCCGGCTTTTTGCTCGGTCGCCTGCGGCGAGTCTTCTTGGGAGAGTCCTTTTCCGGCAAGGGGGGTTGAGTTTTTTCAGGCATAATAAGCTCCTCTTATTTTCTTTTTTCCTCGGTAGAATGCGGAACTATTCTCGCAGAGCAGTCATAAATGTGCCGGAATGTAGTTCCGATTGAGATATGCGACGGTTCGCAACATTATCAGTCTAATTTTATACGATTAACAGGGAGATGTCAAGTGAATATGCCGGGCTGTGAATATGTGAATATGCCGGGCTGACCGAACGATCGGCCCGGCTACTCTTTTCAATTATTCGGCACTCAAAGCGGCGAACTTATCCATCATGCTGAGTGCGCGTCCGGTACCGATCGCAACACAGGAAATGGGATCGTCCGCAACGATAACGTCAATGCCGATACGGGCGGAAAGCATGAGGTCCAGGCCGTACAGCAATGAACCGCCGCCGGTAAGAACAACACCGCGTTCACTGATATCAGCCATCAGTTCCGGCGGAGTGCGCTCAAGAACCGAATGCACTGCCTCAAAGATCTGACCCACCGGCTCCTCCAGTGCTTCCAACATCTCCGTGGATGAGACAACCGCGGTGGCCGGTAGACCGGTAATGAGATTACGTCCGCGGACCTCCATGGTAATCTCCTCATCTCTGGGGTAAGCGCAACCGAGGTGAATTTTTAAATCCTCCGCCGTACGCTCACCGATCAAAATATTGTGATTGCGCCGAACGTGTTTGATGATCGCCTCGTCAAAACGGTCTCCGGCTAATTTCAGCGAATAGTCCACGACCGGCTCACACAGCGATATAACCGCAATATCGGTAGTACCGCCTCCGATATCGACCACCATACTACCGCAAGCCTTGGTAATATCGATGCCCGCACCGATCGCCGCCGCAATCGGCTCGCGAATCAGGAACACGTCGCGGGCGCCGGCATTGCGACAGGCATCTTCGACCGCCTTCTGCTCAACGGGAGTAATCACACTCGGCACGCAAACCACAATCGTCGGCTTGAACCACGAGCGTAGAAAGCCCCTGGAAACCCGGCCGATGAACGTTCGTAACATTACCTCGGTCACTTTAAAGTCAGAAATAACACCGTCACGCAAAGGACGGATTGCCTCGACAATACCCGGCGTACGTCCCAGCATCACGCTGGCACTCTCCCCGACCGCCAGAACGCGTCCGGTTCGGGCGTTGATCGCAACCACCGAAGGCTCACACAGAACGATGCCCTTACCGCGCACGTAAATTAAAACCGAGGCCGTACCTAAATCGATTCCTACTTCTGTTCCAAACTTCATTTTTACACCTAAGCAATCGCAAACCGCGCCGGGTGCGATCCGTCTTTCCGTTTTTATCGCTGACAGTCCCTAACTTCGCAACGATTACCGGGAAATAATACAACAGGACGAGGTCGGGGTGCAAATAGCGTTCCAAAATATTATACTAGATAACCAAAGAAAGGAGGAGAGCATTAAGAGCTCCGTCCAATGTTTAAGCTTCTGGCCATACTGATCATGACACTCGATCATATCGGGCTCTATCTGGGTACAGCCGGTCTTCTGCCGGACACCGTCGTGTTGATCCTGCGCTTAATCGGTCGCCTGGCTTTCCCGATGTTTACCTGGCTCCTGGTAATGGGTTATGAGCGCACCGGCAACCTTATCCGCTACTTTCTTCGGCTCGTCATTATCGGTTTGCTTACACAGGCTGCGGATATCATGCTCAACCGTTTCCTGGGGAATCCCCTGCCCGGAGCAAACATATTGTTCAGCCTGGCGGTCGCCCTGGTCGCACTGTGCGCTCTTAATTTGACCATTGACTCCGGACGCAGCATGATGCTGACCATGCAGATGTCCGCTCCTTATGCCAAGGATCTCAAACTTCCCGTCGATCAGACCGTGCGCGTCAATTTCAATCGTTTTGAAATACCGGCTCGACTCGGCCTGATTATCGGTATCCTGATGCTCATCCTTTGCGTTACTGTAACCATTGTTGCGAATCTGATGTACGGGCTCTACGGTCTCGCCATGGCTCTGCTCTTCGGACTCTACCGACGTTTTGCCGGCAGCGACGATCCGCTCAACCGATCCGGACTGCGCGTGATCTACTACCGCAATCTGAGCTATTTGTACTTATCTTTCTGCCTGCTCGCACTACTGGTCGATTGGCTGATCAAGCAGCAGGACTTTTCTTTCGCTCTCTTGCAATTTGCGGCCGTCGGGGCCGTGGCATTGTTCCCGCTTTCAGCTAAAGATCCCAAGCCGCGCCCTTACCTTCGCTATCTGTTTTATTTTTACTATCCCGCCCATATCCTGCTGTTGCAGATTATCGCGGCGTTACTCGGCGGCAAGTTATGATATCTACTCGCGGGCGGGACAGAGCTCTATGTAAATCTTCTATCAGCTCTGTTTCGGCTGATTCTGTTATGTTCCGCTATCCCGATTAACCCCTATTTACGCATATGTCTGCTTATATTTGAGCTTTTACTGTACCCGGGCTCCAATGAGCAAGAAATTCGTCCTTAAAGCTCATAAAGTTGTCGGCCGCAATCGCCGCCCGCACCTCCCGCATCAATTGCGTCAGGAAATGCAGATTATGGATACTCGTCAAACGCAATGCAAAAGCCTCGCGAGCCTTGATCAGATGTCGGATGTACGCACGGGAATAGTTTTGACAGGTATAGCAGGTACATTCCGCATCGATCGGACTATAGTCGCGGGCATAAGCGGCATCGCGGACAATCAGGCGGCCATGCCGGGTAAGAACGGTTCCGTTCCGGGCAATTCGTGTCGGATCGACACAATCGAACATGTCAACACCGCGCGCCACCGCCTCGAGGATATAGTCGGAAGTTCCCACCCCCATCAGATAGCGCGGTTTGCCGCTCGGCATCAGCGGCATCACCGCTTCCAGCATCTCCAGCATCAGCGATAGCGGCTCGCCCACACTGAGCCCCCCTATTCCGTATCCGGGCAGGTCAAAAGAGGTTATTTCCCGGGCGCTTTGCTGCCGCAGGTCGGCATACATGCCACCTTGAACGATTCCGAACAGTGCCTGTTCCGTTTTTCCCGAAGCTGCATGCGCTTTGATGCAACGCTCCAGCCAACGCGTGGTTCGGGCCGCCGAGCAAACGATATAATCCCGCTCCGCCGGATAGGGCGCACATTCATCAAAGGCCATGACAATATCGGCTCCCAAATCAGCCTGGATCCGCATCGACTTTTCCGGGGTCAGGAGATGACGGGACCCGTCCGTGTGGGCACGGAAATCCACCCCCTCCTCGGTAATATGGCGCAAATCGCTGAGGCTGAAGACCTGAAATCCGCCGCTGTCCGTGAGAATCGTCCGCGGCCAATTCATGAACTTGTGCAAACCGCCGGCTTCGCGAACTATATCCTCACCGGGTCGCATCCACAGATGATAGGTATTGGCCAGAATCACCTCGGCGCCGATCGCCATAGTCTCCTCCGGCGCGAGCATCTTCACCGCCGCCTGCGTTCCCACCGGCATAAAGGCCGGAGTTTGGACACTCCCGTGCGGCGTGTGTAAAATCCCCAGCCTGGCGCCGGACTGTTTACAGGTGTGCAGAAGTTCGAATTTAAACCACTTTTCTTTATTCATCGTTTCCCTCTTCAGGTATCCGCGGAAAGCCGGATTGCCCTGCCAAAGGCCGTAACTCCACCGGGCCATTATAGCTCAGAACCGCCGGGTCACGGGCTCGTTCGATGAACATTGCATCACCGAAGGAAAAAAAACGATAGCCGCTCGCCACCGCGTGCCGATAGGCCGCCAGAATCGTCTGCCGCCCGGCCAGGGCGGCAACCAGCATCAACAAAGTAGACTGCGGCAGATGAAAATTAGTGATCAGCGCATCGAAGGCCCGGATTTCGTACCCCGGATAAATAAAGATATCCGTTCGCCCCTCCTCCGCCCGAACACATCCGTCGGCGTCGCAAACGCTTTCCAGCACTCGGGCGCTGGTCGTGCCGCAAGCAATCACGCGCCCGCCGCGCGCCCTCGCCGCATTGATTCTCTCCGCCGCCGAAGTCGTCAGAGAAAAATATTCGCTGTGCATGGTGTGCTCTTCGATTCTTTCCGTACTCACGGGTCGAAAGGTGCCCGTGCCGACATGTAAGGTCAGGTTGACGATATCTATGCCGTCGGCACGAATTTCGTTGAGAAGTTGCGTTGTAAAATGCAGACCGGCGGTCGGCGCAGCGGTCGAACCTTCGACGGAGGCATAAACCGTCTGATAGCGTTCTTCATCGGACAACTCCGTGTGGATATACGGCGGCAAAGGCACATGCCCTATTTCGGCCAACAACGCCTCGAAGACACCTTCATAAATAAACTCAATCAGGCGATGTCCCTCCGGTAATATATCGACAATGTCGCCGGTCAATTCCCCGGACGCAAAAACAATCCGCGCTCCGGGACGCAGACGCCGGCCCGGCTTGACGAGACATTCCCATTGGCGCAGGTCGCGACGCTCCAGGAGCAGACATTCTACGGCAATCCCCGTATCCGCTTTGTGCCCCAAAAGCCGTGCCGGCAACACCCGGGTATCATTCATGACCAGACAGTCTCCGGGAAGTAATAACTGCGGTAAATCCCGAAAACGGTAATCGGCATAAGCGCGGTGATCCGGACTCAAATACAACAAGCGCGACTGATCCCGCTGCGGCAAAGGCACCTGAGCGATCTGTTCCGGCGGCAAATCGTAGTAAAAATCTTTCGTCTGCATACGGTGCTATTATAACAGCCCACGCAGCCTGAAAATGTGTAAAATCGGTTGAATGATGCCGCAATCGGTGTTATCATACTTTGTCAAACGATATCGGAAGTGAGGGTTCAAAAAATGCGCAGACCTATTTTTACCGGAGCGGGGGTAGCCATTGTGACTCCGTTTGCCGAGGATGGGCCAAACTACGAAGTTCTGGCACAATTATGTGAATGGCAGATCGATTCCGGAACCGATGCGATAATAATCACCGGTACCACCGGCGAGGCCTCCACTATGCCGGATGCGGAGCATGTCGACGTTATCCGCGAATGTTGCAATATAGTCGCCGGACGTCTTCCGGTCATAGCCGGTACGGGAAGCAACGACACCGCACACGCTGTTAACCTTGCCAGAATGGCCGAGGCGGCCGGCGCCGATGCCTTGTTGTGTGTGACGCCCTACTATAATAAAGCGACCCAGGACGGGCTGATTCAGCATTTCGGAGCAACCGCCGAGAGCGTTGACATTCCGATCATTCTCTATAATGTGCCCTCGCGCACCAACCTAAACATTAATCCGGAGACCTACCTGGCCCTGGCCGAGTACGAGAATATTATCGGCATCAAAGAATGTAATATCCATCAGGTTGCCAAGACACAGGCACTGTGCGGCGACGCCTATGATATTTATTCCGGTGAAGACGGCTTGATCATTCCGCTTATGTCGCTCGGCGGCAAGGGTGTCATATCGGTCGCCGCAAATATCATCCCCGGACGAATCGCCAATATGGTTCACAATTGGTTCGACGGCAATTACGAGCAGGCACAACAGGAGCAAATCGACCTGATTCACCTGATTGACATTCTCTTCTGCGAGGTCAACCCGATCCCGGTCAAGACAGCGTTGAGACTAATGGGCTACAATGTCGGTTCCTGTCGCCTGCCGCTGAGTGAACTCAGTCCGACCAACAAATCGAAATTGGCCTATATGTTACACGAATACGGCATTATCTGAGACGAGGAAACTCTATGTTGCGTATACTATTGGCCGGAATTTTCGGCCGTATGGGAACCGAGCTTAAAAAGCTGATCGAGGCGACACCGGATCTTGAATTGGCCGGCGGGATCGACCCCCTGGCGACGGATGTGCCCGCCGCCGCTTACCCGGTTTTTTCTTCGGCGGAGGCCTGCGACTGCGATTACGATGTCCTGATTGACTTTTCCCACCCTGCCGCCCTTCCCGACATCATAGACCTGACCGAGCGCACCCGTCGGCCGGCGGTTATCGCCACGACCGGACACAGCGCCGCGGCAATAGACCGCCTCAAAGAAGCGGCGCGCAATACGCCGATTCTTCAATCCGGTAATATGTCTCTGGGCATCAATTTACTCTCATCGCTGGTAAGACGTGCCGCCGCGGTTCTCTATCCCGGCTTCGACCCGGAGATTGTCGAGGTGCACCATCGCAATAAGTTGGACGCTCCTTCCGGCACTGCCTATATGTTGGCGGACGCACTGCGGGAAGGCGCCGCCCAAGCCATAACCGACGACGGGAGCACCGATACGGACACGCTCGAACTTGTTTACGATCGCCATGAACGCCGCGGCATTCGTCCCGTTCCCGAGATCGGCATTCATTCGTTGCGCGGCGGAACGGTCCCCGGTGAGCATGTGGTCATATTCGCCGGCGAACACGAAGTTATAACCCTGTCGCATCGTGCCGAGTCGCGCGACATCTTCGCCCATGGAGCGATTAAAGCGGCCCGTTGGTTGATAACCCAAACGGCCGGCTTTTACACGATGGATAACCTGTTCAACTGAATAAGAGCTCGAATGACTTATATACATAAATCTCTGAACTGCATATAAGGCTCATGAAACAAAATGGAGGCACCTATGTTTAAACCACTATCTGAAATCGACAAGCATTTACCGATGCCGCCGGGCGGTGAGAATGACCTATACCTGTCGGCCGATCAGGCACCGCTGGAAATGACCGGTCAACTACCAGGACCGCGCGATGGCTACCGCCGCCTCGATCGCGCTCGAGTCGCGTTGCTTGCCGAACAGGGCGTCAATGAAGGGGCTCAAGGTTTGTTAGGTAATCCTGCCGGTGTAACTGTGCGTTTCCGGACCGACTCGCCTACCATTGCACTTTCCGTTCGGCTGGGCAACCTCGTTCACTTTCCGCATTTTGCGCTGACCGGGACTAGAGGAATCGCTGTTTACGTCGGATCCGGTCCCGATCGCCGCTTTATGGGCGTTTCACACCCTGAACCGGCTCCGGAGGTTGTTCATACTGCCAGAATAGAGCCCGTTGAGTCGGATCTTCCTCCGGCAGTCATGATCGACGGCCGTGCAATGCGCGAGTGGCAGCTCTATCTGCCTATCTACAATGATTTGGAAGCATTGGCTGTTGGTGTCGCACAGGGTTCGACAATAATTCCGCCGGCTCCGTACACATACCGGAAACCGATTCTTTTTTACGGCTCCTCTATTACTCAGGGCGGGTGCGCCAGCCATCCCGGAAACACCTATACTGCTATGGTAACCCGCTGGTTAGATATTCCTCAGATAAACCTCGGCTTCTCGGGTTCCGCCAAAGGGGAACCCGCTATGGCCGATCTGATCGCCGCTCAAGACATAGCTTGTTTCGTTATGGATCTCGATCACAATATGGAATCAGTCGATGCCCTGCGCGAACGTCACGAGCTTTTCTTTAAACGGGTACGCAAAGCACAGCCGGACTTGCCCGTCATCATCATGACCAAGCCGGATTTTGAATTCGGCATTGAGCTGAATAAGCAACGCCGCCGGGTTATCCGAAAAACTTATCTCAATGCGGTGCGGGCTGGTGACCGGAGAGTCTGGTTTGTCGACGGCCAAACGCTGTTCGGCAGACGCGGTCGTGACAACTGTACGGTCGATCGCTGTCATCCGAATGATCTCGGCTTCTACCGTATGGCCAGGCGCATAGAACCGCTTTTGCGTTCAATTCTGAACGCCTAGCCACATTATTTACGGGTATCAGTGTGCCGGGATCGGACGATTTCCCGGTTCATAACGGGCGGAGTCGGATCCGGCGGACTCCCCTGCCGCTTCGTCTTCATACTCTTCATCCTCGTACTCGTCGTCATCGTACTCATACTCGTCAGCATATTCATCATACTCCTCTTCGAGCAGAGCCGCCGCTTCTTCCGCCTCCCGCTCTTTCATCGGCGTGATGATAAAGCGCATTATCTGCCGATTCGTGAAAGTATTGACCATAAGGAGATTAATGCCGAAAGCGAAAAACAGGTAATAGAAAAAGACAATCAGCGGACCGGGTTGCAGATAGAGTAGCAATAACATAGGTATGACGGCCAAAATAACCAGCTCAAGAATGACAATAATTAAGTTAAACGGCAGACGGAAAATCGAGAAGAGAAGGCTGTTCTTCCAGACGCCTCTCATGGGCAGATCTATAGTAATCATCATCTGATAGGCATACAGTTGCATGAATGTGGCAATCAGAGCTACGACCAACAACATCCCCTGGAGTATAAATGCAAAAGTTCCCTCCGACATGTGGAAACGGTAAAAATAGGAGGAGAACATGATGAGAAAGACCATAAGCAGAGAGAGCAGAGAATGAACCGTCGACTGTTTCCAGTTGGCCTTGAAAGTATCGCGGAAATCCATCCATAAAAAGGCGTGCTCCTCCCGAGCGTAATTGCGCATGATATATGTCAGGCCGGCCTGTGAAGGTCCGACCACAATCCAGCCCATACCCGTCAGCGTAAAGCTGATCACCACGTTTAGGTACAAAAAGAGCGTCGCCATCACCTGTTCCAATTCCTCTGGATTCATGCCCTGCATGGACTCCTCGGGGAAGCTCAGCATTTGCCTGATCAATTCTGGCGAAAAACTAGGGAAGAGCCAACCGATGAACAATAATCCGGTGGCGAAAAAAGAAACAACCAGCATCGGCAGGTTCCCGATAATATACATGAGATTGATGGTGATTATCTTCCAGAATTTTCGCCCCAACACAACAAAAAATGTTGCGATCGGTCCCTTCGGCGGCTCGTTGGGATCGACCCCCGGGCCCTCTTTGGCATAATGGTATCCAAACAGTCTAGCCATACTAATTCTACTCCTTAAGGTCTGTTACCTGTGCGGGTAAACTTAACACACTAATTCGTTGCAAGCAAGACCCGACGCCGGCGCGACTGCAACATTTCTCGCCACGGCATAATCTCCATCGCCGATTCCATTTGGGAAAGATTGCGTCGGGGATCCCGGCGTGCAGTTCGGAAAGGGATCTGGAGTCCCCAATTGCTCTGCACCGGCTGAGGATCCGGAACCGGGGTCGTTATAGCTCGAACCAATCCGCCCAGAATCGACCTCGGCGACGGCATCACCATTTGCTCGCCGCTTATCATTGCCGCCGCATTAACTCCCGCTAACAGACCGCCCGCAATCGCCTCGACATACCCTTCCAGACCGGCAATCTGTCCGGCAAAGAAAATCTCCGGATTGTCCTTCCACTGCAAAGCGGTGTTAAGAATCCGCGCGCTGTTGATATAAGTGTTGCGATGCATCACGCCGTAACGGATAAACTTCACCCGTCGTAAGCCGGGAATTTTGCCGAAAATTTCTCTCTGCGCCGTAAAGGTTAAATTAGTTTGAAAACCGACCAGATTATATGTCTCGGCCTGACGATCATCTCGCCGTAATTGGACGCAGGCGAAAGGACGGCGGCCGGTGCGCGGATCGCGCAATCCGGTCGGCTTCAGCGGCCCGTAGCGTAAGCTCTCCGGCCCGCGGCGGGCAATCTCTTCTATTGGCACACAGCCCTCGAATATCTCTCCGGGTTCAAAGTCGCGGCGGATTACTCGCTCGCCCTCGGTCAACATACGAACGAAGTCGTAGTACTCCTCGCGCGACAGATAAGCGTTCAGATAATCCTTTCCGCTACCCTTGCCGTAGCGCGAGGCAAAATGCAGCTCATCCATATCCAGCGAATCCGCCGCAACAAGGGGTGCCATCGCATCGAAATAGTACAGACTCTCCTGTCCCAGGCGTTGCTGCAAATCGGCATACAATTCCTCGCCGGTCAGGGGTCCGGTCGCTACGATCCGCGGCCCGTCGATCTCATCCAGGCTACATATACGGCGGCTGTGGCAGATAATCCGCGGGTGCCGTCGCAGTGCCGCCGTCACTTCGGCAGCAAACAATTCCCGATCAACGGCCAGAGCGCCGCCCGCCGGAACCGCAGTCCGATCGGCTATATCCATCAGGTATGAACCCAGTCGGCGCAATTCGTCCTTGAGCAGACCGACCGCACTTTCGCGACCGGCGCCACGTAGAGAATTGCTACAGACCAGTTCGGCGTAGTTCGGATTGCTGTGTGCCGGAGTCATCGTCTGCGGCTTGAGGTCGTACACATCTACCCTCACGCCCAGGTTAGCCGCCTGCAGAGCGGCCTCACTCCCGGCCAGGCCGGCGCCGATGACTGTCAGTGACGCACCCATTATTCGTCGGTTGTATCCTTACTTTTATCCGGTGTTTTGTCGCTTTTCTTTTTACGACTATTGGTAGGACAATCCGGGTTCGAACAGGCGGGATAAGTGCGGCGGCGGTAGCGTTTACTCACCATATAGCTGCCGCAGGTATCACAGAATTTATTGTTGATCGGCAAATCCCAGCTGATGAACGGACATTCGGGATCCTTGCCTTTTTTATCGCATACGTAGAATTTGTAGCCGCGCTTGCTACGCCGGGATTCCAGTCCGGAACCGCAGAGCGGGCAGTGAGCCGGAATGTTTTCCGGCACATTCTCGCTGTAGCGGCATTTCGGATAGGCGCTACAGGCGATGAATTCGCCGTAGCGTCCGTCGCGTAAAACCAAATCGGCTCCGCATTCCGGACAGGCGCGTCCGATCTTTTTAACCGGCATTTCGACCCGCTCCAGAGTCTTGCCGGCCTTCTCCACCATGGCATGAAAGGGACGATAAAATTCGTCGACCACGTCGTTCCAGGCACGTTTACCTTCCTCGACGATATCCAATTCTTCTTCCATCCTGGCTGTAAAAGGCACCTGAATAAACGAATCAAAAGAGTCGCGCAGCAAATTGGTCACAACACGGCCCAGACTTGTCGGCACGAGATTCTTCCCTTCGTTCTCGACATAATTGCGATCCTTAATCGTCGTGATCGTCGGTGCATAGGTGGAAGGACGGCCGATCCCGTCATCTTCCATCGCCTTGATCAGTGAAGCCTCCGTATAGCGGGCGGGCGGACGCGTGAATTTCTGTTCCGGACTTATCTTGATGTAGCGGAATTTGTCGCCGACCGCCACCTCCGGCAAATGAGTCTGCGCCAAGGGACTGCCGGCCCGATCATCGTCCTCGTTCTTGGAGTCGGACGCAATATCAACATTAGAACCCTCAGCTTCGCCGGACGTTGCGGCAGACTCCGCCTCTTTGTCGGCCTTTGACGCTCCCTCATCGGCGATCTCAGCATCCTTGCCGAAAACAATCAAAAACCCCGGGAAAGCGATGTTCTCGCCCTGAGCCCGGAACAAGGCGCGATCACATTCGACGTCGATCGTCACACTGTTGATTTTGGCCGGAGCCATCTGGCAGGCCATAAAGCGATCCCAAATCAATTTATAGAGACGGTATTGATCTCGGTTGAGATCATTGCTCAGCGCCTCCGGGTTCAGGTCGAAATGGGTCGGGCGGATACATTCATGCGCATCTTGAACCGACTTGCGGTTGGCAAAGAAATTCGGCTTGGGCGGTAAATACTCGGCGCCGAAGGTCTTTTGTATAACTTCACGCACTGAATTGAGCGCGTCCGCGGCGATACGGCGCGAATCGGTGCGGATATAAGTAACCAGCGAGGTGGAGCCCTGACCGGTGACATTGACTCCCTCGTAAAGCTGTTGTGCCACGCGCATCGTGCGCGAAGCCGAAAATCCGAGCATCCTTGAGGCTACCTGTTGCAGCGTGCTGGTCGTAAAGGGCGCCCACGGGCGACGGTTGCGCGTTGAACTGCGCACATCGTTGACGGTCAGATCCGCGCCCTTCACCCGAGCGATTACCGCATCGGTCTCCTCCTTGCTCGCCAGTCGAACCCGCTTCAGCCGATCGTTGGCCTGCAACTCCCCCTGATAACGTACAAGCAACTCCGGAACCCGCGCATTGCTCAACATCAAATCGAGGAGCCAGTATTCCTCCGGCACAAAGTTCTCGATTTCCTCTTCGCGCTCGACGACCATGCGCACCGCCACGGACTGCACGCGTCCGGCGGACAGGCCGCGCTTAACCTTCTTCCACAGCAACGGACTCAGTTCATAACCGACCAGACGATCCAGTACCCGGCGAGCCTGCTGGGCGTTAACCAAATCCATATCAATCTGTTGCGGCTTCTCAACCGCCGCCGTCACCGACTTTTTTGTAATCTCGTTGAACGTCACCCGCACATTGTCCTCGGGATCGATCTTCAGTAGCGTCGCGATGTGCCAGGCAATGGCCTCTCCCTCACGATCCGGGTCGGTGGCGATCAGAACCCGCTCGGCATTCTCGCTCTTCCGAATCAACTCGCGCGCCACCTTCTCTTTTCCCAGCATCGTCACGTACTGCGGTCTGTATCCGTTATTAATATCAATTCCCACGGTAGAGGTCGGCAGATCGCGAATATGCCCTACGGAAGCAGCCAAATCGTAATCGGGTCCCAAATAGCGCCCGATCGTGCGTGCCTTGGCCGGCGACTCAACTATAACTAAAGTCTTCTTACTCAAGCTCATTATTCCTCACTTCAATACCATACATTCGCCGATTTTTCGTCCGTCGTCAAGTTCGTGTATCAGCGAGAGCGGCGGTACAAGTATAGCGCCCGCGCTCAAAACTGAGCAAACCGGCAATTTCCAGCCGGCTCAGTTCTTTTACCACGTCTCTGAAGTCGAGGTCAAGCGCGCCGCCTATTTCCTCCGCCGTCAGGGTTTGTGCCGAGAGTTGGCGCAATATTTCTTTTGCCAAAGCCGACTGTTCCGCCAAAGCGATTTCTTCCGGTAAAGCAGTCTGTTTCTCTACCGGAAGCTCTCCCGGCGACCGCTCACCAGCAACTTCGCGAGACAACTGTTCCAAGGGCATGATTTTTGCTTCCTTCTCCCTTTCGGCTCTCTCCGACAACCTGCGCGAGGCGCGCCGCCGACGGCGCTCGGCGGCAATCAGGCTCAAATTCTCCGATCGGAACCGCTCCCCGTTCGGACTGAGCTCGGTCAATATATCCTCAGCCGCCAGACAAATCGACGCCCCGTCCTGGATCAGACGGTTACAGCCGCGACTGACATCCGAAGTCACATTTCCCGGCACGGCGAAGACACTGCGCCCCTGTACCCCGGCATGATTGGCCGTGATCAGCGAGCCGCTGTCCTCGCCGGCCTCCACCACCAGTGTCGCCTGACCCATCCCGCTGAGCAGACGGTTGCGCGAGGCAAATTGCCGCCTATGCACCGCCTGATCCGGCGCTAATTCGCTAGCCACCGCTCCGCCGGCGAGGATATCCATCCTCAGACGGTTATGTCGTTCCGGATAATTATGCAAAAGACCGCAGGGCAGAATCGCCACCGTCGGCGCCCCGACCTCCAGGGCAGTCTGATGCGCGATCGCATCGATTCCCAATGCCTGTCCGCTGATCACCGTCGCGCCGTACTTTGCCAAATTCCGACAAAGCAGCCGCGTCTGTTCTTTTCCGTATACCGTCGGCCGACGCGATCCGACCACGGTAATCAGGTAGTTTTGTTCCAAGGCGCAACGCCAGCGCTCCCCCTGAACATACAAAAGCGCCGGCGCGTTATTCAGCCAGAGCAGATAACGCGGATAGGCCGCTTCGCCGACAAAAACCGCCGATATTTCCCGCCCCTGCCAATGACGCGGTCGATTGCGCAAGCGCTCATATTGTTCCCGGCTCGCCGCCGACAGCAGATAACGCCTGATGCGTTCCGCCGTCGCCTCGGCTATCGCTTCGAAAGCCGGCAGCGTCAATTCCTCCTCGACCGGCTCCGGGCAGGCACCCAATCCGGCCAACAAAGCACTAATCCAATCCCCGCTCTGAATGGCGGCATGGTCGCTGCGGCTCAGCCAAAAGCATAAATTCCGGGTCGACAGCCCCAGCCGACGCTGCAAATCCCCGAGCCAAAGCGCCAGCACATAGCGATGCCCGGCATTTGCCATCGGATCCGCGATATGGTCTAACACGCTCACTGCTTCTCCCTCCGTCCGTAAAGCTGTTCGGAAAAACTACGACAGAATATCCGCGCCATATCGACATGCTCCGGCAGGAGATTCTCCTCGCACTCCATATCCGCCTGCGTCCTGGCGACGCGAATCAGTCGGTGCAGTCCGCGGGCCGAGAGACGGTAACGCTCCAGAACGACCTTGATATATTCCTCAGCCGTTTCGGTGATCGCAAAGCTGTCGGCAAAAAGATCCGGCGGCACGGCCGAATTCAACATCGGCGGCAAACCGAGCCTCGCGCAACGCGTATATTGCCGCTCGCGGCAGGCGGTAATTTCCTGACGCGCACTCTCCGCCGACTCCCTGGCATTCAACGAGTTCTTGCCTTCATTCGCAAAGCTGTCGTGCAAATCCGCTTCGCGCACATCCGGCATATAAACCACTATGTCGGTGCGGTCCAGTAGCGGACGCGAAAAGCGGCTCAAATAGCGCTGCAGAGTGCCCGGGCTACAGGTACAGCGTTGCGTCCGATCCAGAAAATAACCGCAGGGACAGGGGTTCGCCGTCGCCAAAAGCATGAAGCGCGCCGGGAAATTGATCCGCTGTTTCAGTCGGGTCACGCAGATTTCGCCGCGGTCGAGCGGCTGGTGGAGAGCGGTCAATACTGCCGGAGAAAAACGGGGTAATTCATCCATAAAGAGAACGCCGCGATGCGCCATAGTTACCTCGCCCGGTTCCGGGTAGACCCCGCCGCCCGTCAGGGCCGGGAGCGTAATTCCGGTATGCGGCGTTCGGAAAGGACGCGTCAATTCCGTATAACCGACATCGCTCCCCCTTTCGGTCAGACTGAGAATCTGCCAGCACTCCCGTCGCTCGCTCTCATTCAATTCAGGCAGAAGCATTTCCGCCCAGCCCGCCATACTGCTCTTGCCGCAGCCCGGCGGACCCAACATCAGCATATGGTGCTCACCGGCCAGGGCCAGTCGCAGTCCGTTCCAAGCTTCAGCCTGCCCCCGCACCGTGACGAGTCCGTCCATATCTTCCGACCGATATGATGTGCTACCTCCGTTCTCCTCAACGCTCAACTCTTTCAGTCGCTCGACGACATTCGCTACCGCTCCCTGCCGCCCTTCCGTACTGATCGCCAAAACCGCATCCCGCAAGGTTTCGACCGCCCAGAGCGCCCCGTTGCGGTGTATATCTGTCAGTGCCGGCAGATAATCCTCCTGAACCGGACAGACCAGATGACAAGGTTCTTCGCCGTAATTCGCCCGAACCCGTGCATAACCGCCGCGAACCGCATGCACTCTACCGTCCAGGCCGAGTCTGCCGAAGGCGGCAATCTGCGGGCGGAGAATCATCTGCCTGCTGATCATTAGGCATAACAGAGCAATCGGCAAATCCAGTGCCTGTCCGGAAATCTCTGTATACCCCTCCGCAACTATATTCAGCGAAATGCGTCCCGGAGGCATTTTATATCCTGAATTCTGTAGTGCCGCCTCTACCCGCAGGCGAGTTTCTTTGCTTTCGCGACCCGAAAGACCCGCCACCTCAAAATAAGGAAGGCCCGGCAATAGAGTGATCTCTATACGAGTCGGAACGGCGACAACTCCCATGATGAGTGCCGTATGAATATAGGCATATCTTCCCTGCATAATCAACCTCCCTACCAGCGCCCTCATCGTTTCACATTTTCTCCGTGGATTTTTTCTGTTTTTAACGACAATTTCTGTCCTGAAAATCAGCCTTGTGCTATCATGTCGGTTGCCGGAACCGCGGAACCGACCCGTCGCCTTAGCTTTACACACATGTGCGGACCGCCGGCTTTGAGAAAAGAGGTTTACGAAGAGACTGTATGAAACTGGGAATCGTAGGTTTGCCGAACGTCGGAAAAAGCACTTTATTTAACGCCATCACGCACGCCCGCGCGGAGAGCGCCAACTATCCTTTTTGCACTATCGAGCCAAATGTAGGCGTCGTAGCGGTGCCCGATCCCCGCCTGGAAGGTATGGCAAAGATTTGTAAGCCGAAAAAAGTCACCCCGGCCGTATTGGAAATTTCCGATATCGCCGGACTGGTGGCCGGTGCTAGTCACGGTGAGGGACTGGGAAATCAATTCCTGGGACATATCCGCGAAGTCGACGCCATCCTGCACCTGGTGCGTTGCTTCGACGACCCGAATATTATTAATGTCTATGAAGAGCCGGACAGCCGCCGCGACGCCGAAGTCGTCAATCTCGAGCTGACCCTGGCCGATCTCGAACACGTCGAACGCGCCGTCGACCGTCTGGCCAAAGCGGCCAAGAGCGGCGATCCCGAGCTGCGCGCGCAATTGGCACTGTGGCGGGAACTGGTCGAACACCTGGACAGCGGCCAACCGGCGTGCTCTTTTCCGCCACTCAAGGAAGACCCGAAGTCCTTCGCGCATCTTTCACTGCTGACCGCCAAGCCCGTTCTCTACGCCGCCAACGTCAGCGAAGATGAGGTCGCCGATCCAGAAAATAATCCCCATGTCCGCGCTCTGCGGGAATTGGCCGCCGAGACCGGCGCCGAAGTTGTCGTCGTCAGTGCCGCTATCGAGGCCGAGATAGCCCTGTTGCCGGAGGAAGAGCGCCACGAATTCATCGCCGAACTCGGTCTGGAAGAATCCGGACTGAACCGCATCATCACCGCAGGATATAAGTTGCTTGGTCTGATTTCCTTCCTTACCGGCGGGGCGAACGAAGTCCGTGCCTGGACGATTCGAAGCGGCACCCCCGTACAAACCGCGGCCGGTAAGATACACAGTGATATGGAGCGAGGTTTCATCCGCGCCGAAGTCATAAAGTACGATGACCTGATCGCGGCCGGCTCCTACGCCGCGGCTCGCGAAAAAGGACTGATGCGCATTGAAGGGCGCGATTATATAGTCAAGGACGGCGACGTCCTCCACATCCGCTTCAACGTATAGATTGCGCTTTAATTTATCGGCTGATAGATAATTCCCCGCGCCGCCAACTGTTCGTTCATTATCTCGGCGATTTTTTCGGCGAGCTCCTCCGGACCGCCGTCATTATCCACCACTATATCGCCCAGACGCGCGTACTCCTCCGGCGGCATTTGCACCGCCATGCGCCGCTCTATGTCGGCGGGCGTCATCCCGCGTTCGATCAGGCGCTCCCGACGACGCTCAGGCTCGGCCTGAACGACAATTATATAATCGCAAATATCCAAAAAACCTTCCTTGATCGGAATCGGAACATCCAAAACAACCGCCTGCGCCTTTTTCTTTTCCAGCGCCTTTATGCGCGCCTGTGTCTCCTCAACTACCATGGCATGAAGAATCAGGGTCAGTTCATCCAGGCGGTTGCGCTCGGTAAAGACCAGTCGGGCCATTTTCGCCCGATTCAGACCGCCCTCTTTCGTTATGTACTCGGGACCGAAGTTCTCGCGAATCGGCTCAATCGCCCGGCCTTTGGGCTCGGTACATTCGCGGGACAACTCATCGGCATCGATAACCGTCAGACCGGCCCGCCGGAAAAAATTCGCCACGGTGGTCTTGCCGCTACCAATTCCGCCGGTAATACCTACAACAAACATCCTAGCATTCCTCCACCCGTATTTTACTCCACAACTTCCACGGCTTCGAGCCAGTTCAGCCCCTGATAAACCTCCGCCACCAGCGGCACGGACAGTGAAACCGCGCCCGTCATCGCCTTAGTCAGGAGTTCCGCCGCCTGTACCGCCTGCTCCGCCTTCACCTCTACGAGCAGTTCATCGTGCACCTGGAGAATAATCTGCGCTTTGAGCCCGGCCGCATCGAAAGCCGCCTGTGCCCGCACCATCGCCAAGCGAATAATATCCGCCGCAGTTCCCTGAATCGGGGCGTTCATCGCCGCCCGCTCGCCGAACATCCGTACATTCCTATTCTTAGCCGCCAACTCGGGGATAGTGCGCCGTCGACCGAAGAGCGTCTCCACATATCCGTCCTTATGCGCCGCGCGAACCACACTGTCCATGTAAGGCTTGACCAGCGGATAACGCCGATTGTAATTGCGCAGATATTCCCGCGCCTCGGTGATCGGAACATCCAAATTCCCCGACAATCCGAAGTCGCTGATACCGTAAACAATGCTGAAATTCACGGTCTTGCCGACGGCGCGCATCTCCTTAGTAACGAAATCCGGCGCCACTCCGAACAGACCGGAGGCGGTCAGGCGGTGCACATCTTCATTATTCCGAAAAGCCCGCAACAACTCATCGTCCTGCGAGAAATGCGCCAACAAACGCAACTCAATCTGCGAATAATCGGCATCCAGCAACACATTGCCCGGCTCGGCAATAAAGGCGCGGCGAATCTCCCGCCCCTCATCATGGCGCACCGGTATATTCTGCAAATTCGGCGCCGTACTGCTTAGGCGCCCAGTTGTAGTGAGGTTATGATGATATGTCGTATGTATGTGCTCGGTCTCGGGGTCAATCAGCTTGATAAAACCGTCCAGGAAAGTGGAAACCAATTTACTGTATTTGCGATACTCCGTCAGCGGCTCAATAATCCGATGTATCTTCCCCAGCCGCCGCAACTCGTCGGCGTCGGTGGAATAAGCGCCGCTCGGCAGGCGACGACCCGGCGGCAGTCCCAAGTCCTCATAGAGAACCTTGGCCAGCTGTTGCGAAGAGTTGAGATTAAACTCCGAGCCCGCCAATTCAAACACCCTTTGTTCGTTCGCGGCGGCAATCGCGCTGTACTCGGCGGAAAGATTGATCAAGGCTTCACGATCGATGCGGCAGCCGATCCTTTCCATCCGGGCGAGCAGGGCGACCAGCGGCATATCTCCTTCGGCGACTATACCCTGCCGATCGCGTTCGCCGAGAACCCCGGCCAGATGCTCGGCCAGTGCCTGCAACAAACGCGGATACAAATTCAGCTCCGGATCCAAATTCATCTGCCGTTCCGCTAAGTAGAGCAACTGCCCTAAATCAGTATCATCCGCCTCGCCTTCCGAGCGAATTTTCTTGCCCAGAGCTAAAATTGTCGGTAGTAATTCCGCACCGTTGATTTCATAGCAGAAATAAGCCGCCGTCTCCAAATCAAAATAAGCGCCTGTCGGTGATACCCCGGTCCGCCGCCAAAATTCCTTGAACTGCCAAGCAGTCAACTTCAGCAAATTACTTTGACAAAGCCGGAGGAGCGCCGGTAAATCATCCCCCGCCACCGTATAGGCTTCATAACGCCGCTCACCCGAGGGAAGATAAAGGCGCAAACTGCGCTCCTGTAATTCAACCGGCAGGAATGTCGGCAAGTTCGACTCGGACAGTCGCTCAGCGAAAATTTCCGTAAGTTTCGACCATGTGATATTTTTTCTCTCTGTCGCCGGCTCCAATTCCGTCGCGGCTGACGAAACGTCGCCGTCTCCGTTGGCGGGATCTGGCGGCGT
This sequence comes from Clostridiaceae bacterium, assembly GCA_012800655.1. Lineage (GTDB taxonomy): Bacteria > Bacillota > Clostridia > Saccharofermentanales > Fastidiosipilaceae > JAAZIX01. The sequence continues at coordinate 26,495 of JAAZIX010000120.1, forward strand.
CAAATTAAGTCGCCGCGGCAGAGAACTGAATCCGAGCCCGGTCAGTTCGACATAGGCGCGGGTCTGATTAAAGTCCGGGAGCTCGATATCCTCCCAGTCTATCTCCAGCGGCACATCACGCTGGATAGTGGCGAGACGTTGCGATAGAAAGGCGTCCTCCCTGCCCTCTGTCAAATACTTCTGTCTGGCGCCCGTAATCGTCGCCACATTTTCATAAATCTTCTCCAGGCTACCGAACTCATTGATGAGAGCCGCCGCTCCCTTAGCGCCGATTCCCTTAACCCCGGATATATTGTCCGACGGGTCGCCGGTGATCGCCATATAGTCTACCATCTGCTCCGGCCGCACGCCGAGTTCCTCAAAAACCGCCTCCGGGTCCATCATGCGCTCCGTATTGCCGCGCCCGGGATAGATCTGCGTCACCCGCGAAGAAATCAGCTGATAATCGTCCTTATCGCCGCTAAGAATGTACACATGATCGATAACATCCGTGCTGTCTTCCACGAAGGTTCCAATAATATCGTCGGCCTCATAGCCGGGCAATTCGCGGCAGTCGATCCCCATCGCCGGCAGAAGATCACGCAACATATCAATCTGAATCCTCAGATCTTCCGGCGTCGGGCGGCGGGTTGCTTTATATTCCGGGAAAATCTCATGCCGCGATGTCGGCTCGGAACGGTCAAAAGCCACACTGATATGCGTCGGTTCAATCATGTTTATATACTTGACCAACATATTCAGAAAGCCCAGAATCGCCCCAGTCGGACGTCCGTCCGGAGCGGTCAGTTCCGCCCCGCCCGCGCCCAGGGCAAAATAGGCGCGGTAGGCAATACTGTGGCCGTCTACCAAGAGTAGTTTTTTCATTATAATTCTCCGTCCGTCAAAGTGTATATCCAGTCCGAGCGATGATGTTCGGCCGGCGGGTAATCCGTGAATAAAAGTTCCGCCAACTGCGGCTTAAAAGCGCTGAAAGGTCGCGAAGGCGGCAGCTCAAGACTGAAATACATTGTTTCGGGTCGAACCGGGTGGCGAAAGGAAAGACCGCAGGAAACCAGGGCCGGGCTGCCGTAATTGTCCTGCCCGTAACGCCTGTCGCCCCAAATCGGACAGCCGCGCGCCGCGAGCTGAACTCTGATTTGGTGGCTACGCCCCGTATCCAGTTCTACGCCCAACAGGCTCAGCTGCGTCCCGTCTGAATGCTCTGTGATCGTTTGCAGTTGCCGATAGCGCAGACGAGCCTCCTTCGCGGCGTAGCGCTCCGCTTCCCCCGCCTCGACGACGCGCGACATATTGGCGCGTTTGTCTTTAGCCAGCAAATCCGTGAGCCGACCCGTCTCGGCCGGCAGAGCACCGCGAATCACCGCGAAATAGCGCTTGCCGACTACCCCGCGACGCATTTGGTCGGAGAGACGTGAAGCCGCCTTGGAAGTCTTGGCCAGAACCATCAATCCCGCCACCGGTCGATCCAGACGGTGCACCGGTGCCAGCCAGACATCGCCCGGCTTCATATACTTTTCCTTTAGCCAGGCTTTGACCCAGGTCAATATATCCGGCTGCCCGCTTCCGTCCGACTGACTCAGCATGCCGGCCGGCTTGACCGCTACTATCAGATGATTATCCTCGTATTTTATCAGTGGCCGCATAGCGAACTTCGTTCAACCCCCAACTTTTCTGATATAGTATAC
>JAAZIX010000121.1 GCA_012800655.1 Clostridiaceae bacterium
ACGTGGGCGCATGAGCTGATTGAAGACTTTATGATTGCCGCGAACTGCTACGTGGCGAAGCGCTTCCACGACTTGGGTGCGCCACTGATTTACCGGGTGCACGAACAGCCGGATATCGAGCGACTCAAGTCTTTCATCGCCGTATTGCGCCGCCTGATCAACATTCAAATGCCGAAGCCCGCCGCGCTCATGGACGTGGCTGGCCTTGCGGAAATATTGGATCGTTTTAAGGAATTGCCGGAGGGCGACATCCTCTCCGGGCTTTTGCTGCGTAGCCTGGCCAAGGCCCGATACGACACGCGTTGCCTGGGGCATTTCGGTCTGAATGAAGCGTATTATACGCATTACACGGCACCGATTCGCCGCTATGCCGACTTAATCGTCCATCGCGTTGCCCGTGCCTATATTGCCGGGCGGGTACCGATTAAGTCCAAGTGGGTTGCGAACCTGCCTCAGACTGCCGAACATATTTCCGAAACCGAGCGCAACTCGATGGAGGCGGAACGGATTTCGAATGATTTGCGGGTGGCCGAATATATGAGCGAACGCATCGGCGAGCGTTATCCGGCGATCGTTTCCGGAATGCACCGGGCGGGATTTTTCTGCCGTCTGCCGAATGCCGTTGAGGGAATGGTGCCCTATCGACTGCTCGGCGACTATTACGATTACGACGAGTTGACGATGACCGCCCGCGGACAGAGTAGCGGCTTTGAGTTGCGCCTCGGCATGCGGGTGACGGTTCAGGTTGTCGAGGCCGACCCGATCCGGCGCAGTGTGACTTTCTACTGGTTCAATCAGGATGAAATGGTTGAGCGGGCGCGTTCGATGCGGAGTAAGGCGAAGCGTTCCGCGGAGAAAAGGGCGGAAAAAAGAGCTGCGCATTCCGAACGCGCCGCGCGATCCAAAAGTGCGACACGGTCTAAAAGCGCCGCACGAAAGTCCAAAGAGTCTACCAAGTCGGCAAAGACTAAGAAGAAGCGCAAATAGAGTCTGTGTCCCGCCGGCGCAGGGGCAAGGCGGAAACGCGCCTAGTTACCGCTGACCCGCCATTGATCAAGGGCACTGATCAGATCGTCACACTCTTCCTGATGGATGTGTACCTGAATCGGTTTGGTCAGATCCAGGCTGAAAATGCCCATTATCGATTTTGCATCAACGATGTAGCGACCGGAAATCAAATCGATATCGTACGGACACTGATTAACGATGTGGACGAAGTCTTTGACGTCGTTAATTGTGCTAAGGCGAATGGAAAGTGTAGGTATACTCATAAACAACTCCTCATCTGTTAAATATAAAATTCCGGCCAACGGAGATAATTCTGCTGCTTTTGCAGCGGAAAGTCAACCGGATTACTATGCCGTCTATTCCCTGGGCTGTAAGGTAAATCATTATGAGGTGCAAAAAGCAGCCGAGCAGATGGAGCGGCTGGGACTGCGGCCTTTGCCGCGGGGTGCCGTGCCAACCGTCGTGATTATCAATACCTGCGCGGTGACGGCTGAGGCGGAGCGTAAGTCACGACAGCAGATTTCCCGTCTACGTCGCAATTTCCCGGAGACTATTTTGGTGGTTATGGGCTGCCAGCCGCAGGTCAGTGCGCTGGCCGACAAAAAACCTGCCAATAAAGCCGGCGCCGATATAGTTATCGGCACGCGATATCGGAACTGTCTGCCGGATTTGATCAAACATTTTTTGGCGGAGTGGGAGAGGAACGGGCAACTTCCGTCGTCCCTGATCCTGACGGAAGATGTCAATAGGGTTGAAACGAATGCTCCCTACGAAGAGATTGTCGGGGAGTTTTATGATCCCCCGATCTCCGATACCCGAGCGCTACTTAAGATCCAGGACGGCTGCGACAACTTTTGCAGCTATTGCCTGATCCCGTTACTGCGTGGGCGGATGAAGAGTCGTTCCCCGGCGGAGATTCTCGCCGAGGCGTGGCATCTCCTGGCGGTCGGCAAGCGAGAGATCGTTCTGACCGGAATACATATCTGCTCCTACGGGAAAGATCGGCAGTGGTCGTCTGAGGAGAGCTGCGGTTCCTGGCTCGACATTTGTGAACAAGTCGCGCTTTTGTCGCCGAAGCCGGCGGATCGACAGGAGTTGGCATATTTGCCGAAGTTGGCGGATCGGCAGGTACAGACGGGTTCGACGGAGCGATCGGCCGAGGCGTTACGTATAGCACCGGCGGTTCAGAGGTCGCCGAGTCGAGCGGCTGACGAGGATGAGTGGCGCTTGCGTCTGGGTTCGCTCGAGCCCGGTAGCATTGACCGAGAGGCGGCGGAGCGTCTGGCGGCGTTGGACCGGCTTTGTCCGCATTTTCATCTGTCGTTACAGAGCGGCTCGGATAGGGTGCTGAGCCGGATGCGCCGAAAGTATACGGCGGCGGAATACGTTGCTGCCGTGGAAGAGTTGCGAGCGGCCTTCAGACCGCGGGAGGTGGCGATTACGACGGATGTCATTGTCGGCTTTCCCGGTGAGAGCGAGAGTGACTTTGCTGCGACTTTGGAGCTGTGTCGGGCTCTGGAGCCGGCGCGGATACATGTGTTTCCGTATTCGGCCCGGCCGCATACGGCGGCGGCCGGTTTTGCAGACCGTGTGGCACCCGAGGTGATACGGCAACGTACGGAGATAATGCTGGATATGGCGGCGGAGTGTGCGGCGCGGACGCGGGAACGGCGCCTGGGGCAGGAGTTGCGCGTGCTGATTGAAACCGTATCCGCGACGGCCGGCGAACCGCAGGGCAGGGGCTATTCCGATACCTACGATGAGGTACTCATTACCGGACTGCCGCCCGAGTACGGGGACCATCAGCTTCGTGAAGAGATAAAAAGACGGGGAAAGTGGTTGCGAGTACGGCCGAATTCCCATACAGAGACATATTTAGTTGCGATATTTGACACTTTCAGTAATGCGATGTGCTAGAATAACCGAAAGCGCATTCAACAGCAGAGCTAAGGGGACGCGAAATGAAAGATACGGAAACAACCAGATTTCAGATTAAGCCCGAGAAGGATCGCGAGGCGAGGCGGATTATCGGTGTCGTTCTGCGTGCGTTGCGAGAGAAGGGCTATGACCCGGTCAGCCAGCTGGTCGGCTATTTTCTCTCGGACGATCCCACGTACATCACGAATTATGAAGGAGCGCGGGGAGTTATCCGACAGATGGAACGCTATGAGCTGCTGGAGGTAATTCTTCAGGATTACATCAACACTGTTGAGCAGCCGGAGGATCGTGAGTAACAAGCACCTGGGGATTGATTTCGGCCGGGTGCGGATCGGATTGGCGATCAGTGATCCTACCGGAACTTTAGCGCGCGGATTTCGGACGATTTACCGGCAGCGCCGCGACGAGGAAGCCCGGGAGAGTGTCGCGGAGATTGCCGCGATTGTTAGGGAAGAGCAGGTGACGGCAATAGTGCTGGGCCTGCCGCGCCGGACGGATGGGCAGCCGTCGGAAACGGCGGCGGAAGTGCGTGCCTTCGCCGGCTTGCTTGCTGAGGCTACGGGAATCAAACCGCAGTTCATTGATGAACGCTACACGAGTGTCCTGGCTGAACGAACCTTGAGTTATGCTCCCGGACGCAAGTACAAGGGCAAGGGACGGCGGGCGGTGATAGATCAGGTGGCGGCGGAGATTATTCTCCAGGATTATCTGAATCGTCGTAATGACGGAAAAAAACGTTAACGGATGGAGTCGCAGCACGTTTGATGGTATAATTTACCTAACGTGAATACCGAAAGGTAAGAGGAGTTGAGGAATATGCTTAGACTAAACTTTGCAGCTTATGGACTTTGGGCGGCGGACGAGGCCGGTAGCGATGGCGGCGCTGACGATGCCCACGATCATCAGCGGATATTTGACGACCTGCAGGACGACTACGTTGTGACCATGGAGGATGTCGATTCCGGAGAAGTCTTTGAATTCCAGATCGTCGATGATTTTGAGTTCAATGGAGAGGTCTATTGCGTACTGATGTCTCTGGATAAGGAAGCGGATTGCTACTTCGTCCGTGTGGCCGATATGGAAGACGGTAGCGAGGGCTTTGTTTCCTTGGAAGATGACGAGTTCGAAGCGGTTAGCGAAGAATACGATCGTCTCTGCGAGATATCAGCGGAGTCCGACGACGAGTGGGACGACCTCGACATGGATGATAATGATGACGAAGACTGGGACGAGGACGACATCGATTGGGAGTTAGAGTCCGATGACGACTTTGACGATGACGATGACACAGACTTCGAAGAGGACGACTTCTCGGACGATTCGGATGATGACGAGGAATGGGACGAGGATTAACGCTTCGTTCGGAGCGGGCCTGCCCGGCTTTTTAACGCTTCCGCTTTCACAGGGCATAAACGGATCACCTTCGCTTATTTTCACGTCGCTTCGTACGGTGCGGCGTGTTGATGGGCGAAGGTGCTTTGTTGTGATCGGAGTTGCGAAGCGGGCTTAACGGGAACTTGATGAGATGAGACGATACGAGGCAAAATTTATAGGTGCTTCCGAACGCGATGATAATCTGCTCTCGGTTCTGGAGGATACCCATAACGGGGATGAATATTACCTTCTACCGATCGGACAGTGCGAGTATGAGGGTGATGTTTATACGGTTTTCTCGGATGCCTACACGGGACGGGACAATCGTCCCCGTTTGACGATTCTGCGGGTTGTGCACGATGCCAAAACGGGCGAGTTGCTTTATGAAGCTGTTCGTAATCGTCGTCTGCTACGGCGGGTTTTCGACAAGTTTTATGACCAATACACCGAAACATATCTGCGCGATGTGGAGCAGGGCAATATCTCCGTCTCAATCGATTGAGTCGGGGAGTGCCGATCGCGGGCAGACTTATTGAGGAGAGATAATGTATTCACGGGAAACCCGCAAGAAGAGGCTGATCTCGGATCTTTCCGAGCCGATGCGTCTGGATACCAGCCTGACGGACTGGCTGGACGGTAACTACGTTGATTTGAACGCCAAAGCAACGTCCTTCAATGCCGGCACACTACTGATTCCGTTTCTGGGAATTGCGCTCTACTATATCGCGATTTTTATGGTTGTCTGGGCGTTCGTGGCAATACTTTTCCGTGAAGGTGTCTATGTGTCGGATATTACGCAGATAATCAACCGCTACAGCATCCACATCAGTGTTTATGCGGCGATTATACAAATAGTGACGTTCGTTACGCTGCTGAAACGCTGTCGACGCCGGGCGATTCCCTACGTCTTTACCCGACTACCGCGCACTGTCGACCTGTTGGCGGCGATCAGCAGCGTCCCCGTACTCATCGGGGTCAGTATGGTTTGGGACCTGTTGGTAACGTCGTTGGCCGAGCACTTCGCCTTTTGGGATAAGGTGTTGAGCGATTATATGACCTTGATCGAGACGGCCTTTGTGCCTCGCGGCGGGATGTTGGTGCAAATCGTCAGCCTAGTTATTCTGGTGCCGATTGCGGAGGAATTGTTATTTAGGGGAATAATTCTTTCCGAATTTAAGGCTGCCATGCCGAAATGGGCGGCGATTCTGCTGACCGGCCTGATCTTCGCCGTTGTGCACGGCAATATCTACCAGGGAGTGTATACTTTCGTTGCCGGTGTTTATTTCGGATACTTATATGTGTTCAGCGAATCGATTTTGATTCCGATTCTGGCGCATATGCTTTTTAATTTTGTCGGCGGTATTTTGCCTTACTTAGTCGATTTGGATGATAAAAATGCCAGCCTGATTTATCTGGGCGTGATATTCGTCGGTTTGATTCTCGGCGTAGTAGCCTTTGTTATCCAAATACTTCGCCGCCGCAATACAATTACGGTCGCTCGCAACTCGGAATTGGGGCGCTCAATCAGCGCCGCCGGTCGCATTTAGGCGATACTGTTGTTTTTGGTTTGACGTGTCAGAGTAGGATTTCCGAACGTCCTTCGATCGCTTTACTCAATGTTGTTTCATCGGCATATTCAAGACTGGCGCCGACGGGTAGCCCGCTGGCGATGCGGGTTGTTTTGATGCCGGCGGGGCTGAGTACGCGGGCTATGTAAAGTGCGGTCGCTTCACCTTCGGGCGTGGCATTATTGGCCAAAATGACTTCCTGAACCTCGACTTCGACCTGCAAACGGCGGAAGAGTTCCCGCAGGCGAATCTGATCCGGGTTAATACCGCGCAAGGGAGAGATCGCTCCGTGTAGGACGTGGTAACGACCCCGATAATCGTTGGTCCGCTCGATTGCCAGGACATCGATCGGACTCTCCACTACGCAGATAATATGCGGATCGCGTTGCGAGTCGGCGCAAATGGCGCAGGGATCGGAGTCGGTCAGATTGCAACAGACCGAGCAGAGATGAATCTGTTCGCGCGCGTCGATGATTGCCTGCGCTACGGCAACGGCCTCATCTTCTGGTATGGACAAAAGGTGAAAAGCCAGGCGCTGGGCGGATTTGTTGCCGATTGTCGGCAGGCTTCCCAGCTGGGCGATCAGGGCCGCGATCGGCGGCGGATATCCGGTCATAATTTTCCCTTCACTCTCATCAATTTCTCTGTTTCGCTAGCCGATCAGATCCGGCGGCTCCAGCTCCATGTCGTATTCTTGAAGGAGAATAGCAACTTTATCACGCCAGTCGGTGCTGTCGTTCGGTGCAGATTCTTGCGTAATCGGGGGCTGGCTTGGCCCGGTCTGCGGAGTCGGATTGGAGGCCTTGTCCATGTTTTTATCCGGCTCGATGATCCGCAGATTAAACCCGACAGAGTCGGTGGCTCGATCCAGACAGTGTTGCAAGATTTTTAAGTTGCCGTACTCGTTTAACATGCTTATTGCATTGGAGTTGCTTATCGTCAAATGGAATTCATTTCCGTCTATGGACGGCCTGGCGGTCGAGGTGAAGAAGCTCAACATTCCGTGACCGAGTTCGTCGCAGACAGCAAGCATTTTCCGGTGTATTGCCGTCGGGTCGGTTACCGGTTCAGGCTCGGGCTCCGGTTCCGGTTCAGGCTCCGGCTCGCGCTCGTGCTCGGGCTCGGGCTCGGGTTCGGGCTCGGGTTCAGGCTCCGGCTCGTGCTCGGGCTCGGGCTCCAGTTCTGGCTCGGGTTCAGGCTCCGGCTCGTGCTCGGGCATCGGTTCGGGTTCTGGCTCGGGTTCAGGCTCCGGCTCAGGTTTCGTCGTGAGTTTGGGCGCAGAGGTGGGTACAGCCGGATTAATAAGAACAGAATAGGCGGAGGACTGTGTCGAGGTCACGACTGTCGGGCAGGTGATGGGCGTGCCGGGTAGCAGTTCCGGGGGCTGAGCGGCCATATGGCGAATCAGTTGAGTTTCGAGGGTTATACGGGTCTCGGTAGCCTGGCGCAGTTCGGTCTGGAGAGCGGAGAGGGCACGGATCCAGTAGAGAAACAGATCGGGGTGGATCTGTCGGGCGATTGCTGCGGCCTGGTCGGAGCGGAGGCTGGTCTCATTGAGTAGATTGTCGAGATCGGCAGAAAAACGGCTGATCAGGCAGTCGCGAAAGCTGCGGACGAGATCCTGGACGAAGCGTTGCAGTTCGTGACCGGCTATCATGAGGGTGTCGATGAGACGCAGAATAGTGGTCAGATCGTTGTTGAGTAGTGCGCAAATGAAATTAGCCATGAAATCGTTGTGTACCATGCCGGTTAGGCTGAGGACGTCCTCATGAGAGAAGCCGTTGGGGTAGCTGACCCGGCATTGATCAAGCAGGCTGATTGCGTCGCGCATGGCACCGGCAGCTAGTTTGGCAATGGTGCGGAGAGCCTCGGGAGTGTAGGCGATGCCGGTATTGCGGCAGATATGTTCGAGATGGGTGAAGATCAGCTGAACCGGAATGCGATGGAAGTTGAAACGCTGGCAGCGGGAAATGATGGTCGCCGGCAGACGTTGCGGATCCGTGGTGGCGAGAATGAATATGACGTGGGCGGGCGGTTCCTCAAGTGTTTTGAGCAGGGCGTTAAAGGCGCCGGTCGAAAGCATATGAACTTCGTCGATAATGTAGACCTTATAGCGCGCCACGGCGGGGACGTAGACGACCTCATCACAGAGCCGACGGATCGTGTCGACGCTGTTGTTCGAGGCGGCGTCGAGCTCGAGCACATCCAGGAGCGAACCGTTCAGTATGCCGCGGCAGGTGCCGCAGACATTACAGGGGTTGCCGTTTGCTTCGTCGGGACAGTTGACGGCGCGGGCAAGAATCTTTGCCAGCGTGGTTTTGCCGGTGCCGCGGGTGCCGGAGAAGAGATAGGCGTGACCGACCTGTCGGGATATCACGGCCTGGCGCAGGGTACGCACAATGTGATCCTGACCGACGACCGCGTCAAAATCCAGGGGGCGAAAAGTACGGTATAGGGCCTGTCCGCTCATTTGCTGTCTCCTCCGTTCTTTTGTCGGGATGGCATCGGGTCTTGAACAATATCCCTTGCGCGGAGCCGGAGCAGATTGACCTGCAGCACCTGTGGGTTGCCACTTACTGCTGCTTCCTTCCGGACCTGACAGGGTTCATGGGCCACATCGCACAGAACCCGCAACCGACCCCGGGCAAGGGACATTG
>JAAZIX010000122.1 GCA_012800655.1 Clostridiaceae bacterium
TTCTCGGAAAAATATGCCGATGAGGTACGGGTCGTTAAGATGGGTTCGGAAAGCGCGGAACTCTGCGGCGGTACCCATGTCGGGCACACGGCGCAGATCGGACAATTCCGCATTGTTTCCGAAGGCTCGGTCGCTTCGGGGGTGCGCCGCATCGAGGCGGTAACCGGCTGGGCGGCCTATGAATACGGCAATCTCCGCCGCGCCGAATTGAGCGAACTGGCACGGATTCTGCGAGTCGGCGGGCATGAACTGGAACGCAAAGCGCGGGAACTGGTGGCGGAGTTAGCGGAAGGGCAGAAGAAGATTCGCAATCTGGAAGCCAAGCTGAATCGCGCCTCGGTTGACGATATTGTCGATCAGGCGGAGGATTTTGACGGGATCCGCTTCCTGGCGGCTGAGGTTCCGGTCGCGGATCCGGCGGCGTTGCGCGAATTGGCGGAGCAAATGCGCTCCAAGCTTGCGCCCGCCGTGGTGCTTTTGGCCGGTAGCGCGGATGAAAAGGTGGCGCTGGTCTGCATGGCCTCGCCCGAGGCAATTCAACGCGGTGTCAAGGCCGGTGATGTGGCGCGTCTGGCCGCGCAGGCGGTCGGCGGCGGAGGAGGAGGGCGTCCGGACATGGCCCAGGCCGGTGGTCGTCAGCCCGAGAAAGTCGGTGCCGCACTAACGGCGGCGCGGGAGCATGTTGCCGCCAAATTAAGTTGAACGCACCGAATAGCGGACTGTGTTAGTCTGCAAACATAGAAAGAGAGGAAATTCCGTGAAGGATTGTTTGTTTTGTCGTTTAGCGGCAGGTGTGGGTGAATCCCTGATCTGGGAGAATGCTGATCTGGCCGTCTTTGCCGATATTAAACCGGCGGCGAAAGTGCATTGGCTTATTGTGCCCAAGGCTCATTATGACAATATTCTCGATCTCTGTTCTACGGAAGAGGGATGTGGGGTCTTCCGTCGTTTGGGAGAGGTCTTGCCTACCATTGTCGATCTGGCCGGTCTGACCGAATCGGGCTTCCGCCTGATCACGAACTGCGGCAGAGACGGCCGCCAGACCGTTGAGCATTTGCATTTCCATCTGCTCGGCGGTGAGCGGCTGGGGGTGCACGTATAAGTAAATATTTATGTTGGAATTTAAAGCTTTAACCCTCGATACGATCGCCGAGGTTAAGCCTTATTTAGATACGCAGACCTGGCGGAGTTGCGACTACACCGTCGGCGGGATTTATTTGTGGGCCGATTGTTTTGATTATCAGTATGCCATTGCCGAGGATGTGTTGTTCATTAAAGGTAATGCCTATGCGGAGCCGGAGATTCCCGCCTTTGCGGTACCTCTGCGCGGCCCGAGTACCCGCGGTCGGGATGACAACAAGTGCCCCTGTCGCCTTTTGCACCGCTATTGCCTGGCCGAGAAACGGCCCCTGGTCTTTTCCTCGATTCCGGCACCGGCGAAGCCACGGTTGGAGCGACTTTTCCAATGTAAAGGACGCCTCGACAGTGTGGAAGAGGAGCTCATGGCCGGCTGGAGCGATTATCTGTATCGCTGTTCGGATCATGCCGATTTGCCGGGTGCCGCTTTTAAGCGCAAACGCAATCACGTCAGCCAATTCCGACGTTATGATCCGGAGGCGCGCTTTTTGCCGATAGATACGGACATTCTGCCGCGCTTACGGGAATTATACGCCGAACTGATCGCGGATACGGACATGACGAACGCCAGTCGTTCGCAACTGTATGATCAGACGATGGTCGCCCGCCTGCTGGTCGACTACTCCCGTTACCCCTTCAACGGCTTGGCTTTGGAGGCGCGCGGTGAGATCGTCGGCTTTACGATCGGAGAGATTCAGGGCGATACCCTGCACGTGCACGTGGAAAAGGCGCGATATGACATTCCCGGGGCCTACGAGAGTCTGGCTCAGGGCTTCGCCCAATGGGCACTAGCTCGAGGTGCTGAATATATCAATCGTCAGGATGCATCCGGCGATCCGGGGCTCAAACGCTCCAAGGAGTCCTGGCGTCCGATTCAGCTGATCCGCAAATACCATATCGAGTATCCTTATGATATGCTGGCAGCCTGTGAATGTGAGTATGACTGATAAGAGAAGATAATGCACGGAGGAAGAATTTATGGCAGGTCATTCAAAGTGGAATAATATCAAGCGCCGCAAGGAAGTTGCCGATGCCCAGAGAGGTAAAATCTTTACAAAGATGGGGCGGGAGATCGCGGTTGCGGTTCGCGAAGGCGGAGCCGATCCCGAAAGCAACGCCCAGCTCAAAGATATCATCAATCGCGCCAAGCGCAACAACATGCCCAATGACAGTATTCAGCGTAGCATTGATCGTGCTGCCGGTGTCGGCTCGGACAGCAGCTTTGAGCATATTATTTATGAAGGTTACGGTCCGTCCGGTGTGGCTTTTATCGTTAAATGCCTGACCGACAATCGAAATCGCACCGCCGGGGAGGTGCGCCACTATTTTGACCGCTACGGCGGTAATTTGGGCACGAGCGGCTGTGTGAGTTTTATGTTTACCGAGAAAGGGCAGTTTCTTATCGATCGCGAAGCCGCAGATGAGGATGAGCTGCTCGAGGCCGCGCTGATAGCCGGAGCAGAGGACGTCGAAATCGACGAACAGGGCTATACCGTGATTACCGATCCGATGGAGTATTTTCAAGTTGAAAAGGAACTCACGAAGCGCGGTTATGAATTTCTGGAATCCGGAGTGGTGGCGATTCCCGGCACAACGGTGACGATCGACGATCAGGAGACTGCCGACGCTCTGATTAAGCTGATCGAGGCGCTGGAGGACAGCGACGACGTTCAGGAGGTATTCCACAACTGGGATATGCCTGACGAAGAATAGGTGTGAGGGATGACTGCGCAGACGGAACCCGACCAGGTTGAAAAACGGGAAGAACCGCAACGAGGTGGCGGCCTGTTCAGCCGTTTGCGGAGAAGGCGCGCCAAACGCGGCGCGGAGACCGAGGCGCAACGTTCCGGTCGGCTACTGTCGGGGATGGGGGACTTGCCTGAACCCATGCAGGGTCGCCACCTCATGGCGGAGATGTTCGCCGATTTGAACGCACCGCCGGAGAGTCCGCCGGATGCCGCCTCCCACTTGCGTTTTCCGCCCGCCGTACCGACGGCACCCTCATCTGCGACAACGGATACCGCGTCAGCGGGAGCGGCGGAAATTCCGGACTGGGACGAGGAAGACGCACTGATCCGCTTCCTTGAACCCTACGATTTCGACGAGAAAAAACAGGAGCAGCGCGTCAAGCAGTTGCGCCAGCAGTTGGCAACCCTAAACCCGATGGATCGCATCGCCCTGCTCGGCAACCAGAGTTCGGAAGCGGCGCAACGCGAGCTCCATAATGCCATTGAAGAAATCGAGTTGGCGGACATCGCCGTGGTTGCCTTTGTCGGTCAGTCCGGTACCGGTAAGAGCACGAAGGCCATCGAAACCGCCAAACGTTACAATATCCACTACATAATTGACGACGGTTTGCTGATTCACGGCAGTCAGATCATTGCCGGTACTTCGGCCAAGCGCGCCAATACCGGCATCGAATCGGTGCGTCGGGCGACTTTTCACGACGCGAACCGCGCCGCGGCCATGCGTCGGGCACTGGTGACCCATCGTCCGACGACACTGATGATTTTGGGAACCTCCGAACAAATGCTCGAGCGGATCTGCGCGAACTTGCGGCTTAATAAGCCCGGCATGATGATTCGCATCGAGGACGTAACGACCGAGGAGGAGCGCCAGGCCGCCCGCCGAGTGCGCCGCTCCACGGGACAGCATACGATTCCGGTGCCGAGCATCGAAATCAAGCACGAATTTTCCGGAACCTTTTTCGAACCGCTCGGCCTATTGCGACGTTGGCGGGAACGCAGCTCGGATGCGCCGCTGCCGGAGAGCGGCGAGCGCACGGTCGTCCGTCCGACCTTCTCCAGCCTCGGTTCCTACTCCATGTCGGACAACGCCTTCCGCTCCATGATCGACTGCATCGTGCGCGAAGTCCCCGGCGTGCAGGGTCTGGCCAATCTCGAGACCGAGAAAAGTGTGTACGGCGTCATGATCAACGCCGGTCTGACGCTGTATTACGGCTATGAGACTCAGACGGTACTGGCGCAGACGCAGCAGAGAATCGCCGAGCGGGTCGTCGAATACACGGCGCTGAACGTAATTTCGGTCAACGTGACCGCCCGCCGCCTGGCGGAGCAGACAAAAAAACTGGAATAGGTGAACCATGAAAGTACCCGAAAAGATTTACACGATCCCGGTACACGACGCTCTCCTGCAAACCGAGGAGTGCCCTTTCTGCTATCTGTATCGGACGCGCGAGGAGGAGCTGCTCAAGTACTACCTTGGTCCTTCGCTCATGCAACCGGACATTCGCGTCGAGACCAACCGGGTCGGCTTCTGCCCGGAGCATTGGCACTGCCTTTACGAACGCAAGGAAAACACGCTGGGCCTAGCCTTGATCCTCCATACACATACGCGTCACCGGGCCGAACTGCACCTGAAACTGCTGAGCAAAATCGCAAATCTGGAGCCGAACAGCGATGCCGCGCCGCGCCGTCTGCGCCGCTCTTTGGGGCGTCGGGACAGCGAAGTCGCTACCGTAGCGGCGGAAATTACCGCCGACAACGAAAATTGCCTGATTTGCCAGCGCATTGAGGAGACGATGCGCCGCTACGCGCAGGTCATGCTCTGGCAATATGTCAATGAGCCCCATTTCCCGCAGATGCTGGCCGAGAGCCACGACATTTGTCTGCGTCATTTCCCCTGGTTCCTGACTGTGATTGACAGCGACCTCCGTAACAATGAGGCACGCACGGCACTGATTTCACAGTTGGCACAGCGGCAGATGAGTATTTTGGCCAAGCTGGACGTCGACCTCGAGTGGTTCACAAAGAAATTCGACTATCGCAACCGTAATGAGCCCTGGTACGACAGTGAAGACGCCGTTGAGCGCGCCGTCGACTATTATGGCGGAAAACGGTATCAAGAGTAATCGACGGAAAACGGTATCAAGAGTAATCGACGAAAAACGGTATCAAGAGTAACTGCGCCGCAACGGGTTTACAGGGTAATATTGATGCAGTTGGTTCCGGGGCTACAGCGAGTGAGGCCGAAGGACGAATATATTTGAGCTGAGAGACAATATGCTTGCTCTGTGAGGCAAATACGATGAATGTGAGGTAACTGACATGTTATATGTAAACGAAAAGAATTTTGAGCAGGAAGTACTGAAGAACGACAAGCCGGTCGTCGTCGATTTCTACGCCGATTGGTGCGGACCCTGCCGCATGCTGGCCCCGATTCTGGAGCAGCTCGACGCCGCCGTCGCCGGCAAGGCCGTAGTGGCAAAATTAAATGTTGACGAAAACCAGCAACTGGCTGCGAAATATAATGTCATGAGCATCCCAACTCTGATCTTCTTTAAAGACGGAAA
>JAAZIX010000123.1 GCA_012800655.1 Clostridiaceae bacterium
ACTGGAAGCTGACGCTTTTGGACGCTAGCCGCAACGGTTTTACCGCGACGGCGGGCACGGGAGCGGTATTGAAAAAGCCGGCAGGCTATGCGACCTGGTCTGTTCCGGTGGCCTATTCGGGCGCGACGACGGGGGAGAATGAAAAAATCTCCGCGCTCCTGTGCAAAGACGGCAAGGCGTTGTACTACGGGCCACTCGCGAATGCCGCAAGCGGCGAGCAGTCCGTGGAAGTATCCATTCCCGCGGGGCTGGCCGAAGGCGAGTATCTGCTGAGGGTATTCAACGAGCAGGTCAACGGCGACGGAATGACCGACTACGCCAGTCCTTTCAGAGATATCACGATCAAGGTATTAGCAGCGGGAACCCCTCCGAAGCTCACTTCGCTCTCCGTCGATCCGATCAGATGCGCGGTCGGAACAGAAGTGAAACTGGAAGTGTGGACGTGTGAGCCGGAGGGCGCAGACTTCGAGGATGAAAAGTACTACATGCGGGACCCGGGTACCACCAATGCAACAGTGACGTCTAGCGGCCAGTTCATAGCAACGTCGACCGGTACAGCGACCGTGAAGGTCAAGGTCTTTGATCGAGGATACGGGGAATATTTCGAGCAGGACGTGCAGATCACCGTATATGAGCCGATCCAGATCACTACGCAAACGTTACCGAGCGGACAGGTCGGCGTTCCCTATACCGCGCTCCTGGAGGCGACAGGCTCGCCCACCTACTGGGATTGGAGTTCTGCCGAGTTGCCGCCGGGATTAGATTTATGCGACCTTAACAAGGGGATAACCGCCACGATAGAAGGCATTCCCACAGCGAGCGGAACCTATACAATAACCGTTAAGGCGGCTAATAACGATATGACTGCAGACGCCTACCTTACTATCCACATTGCGCCCGCTGCGACGCCCACACCTCCGCCCGGAACCGACTCGACCGAGACTGATCCGAGCGGAACCGACTCGACCCAGACCGACCCGAGCCAGACCGACCCAACGCAGACCGATCCAAGCGGAACTGACCCGGGCGGAACTGATCCAAGCGGGACAGACCCAAGCGGAACCGATCCGACCGACTCTTCCGGAATCAAAATGATTCAACAGCCTCCGCCCTGGACCAAGGGTTCAAACGAATCCGCCGCTTTCACCTCAAACGCCGAGGTCGCGGACTTCCTCTATGTCAAGGTCGACGGAGAAGTGGTGGATGAATCCAACTATGAAGTTGAAGAAGGCTCGACGGTTGTTACCTTCCTGTCCACATTCCTTGAGACTCTTTCGGTGGGCAAACACCCGGTGGAAATTGTGTCCAAATCGGGGACTGCCTACGGCACGATTGAAATCAAGGCGCAATCTACGCAGGAAACAACTCAGGACTCCGGACAAGAGACCCAGCCGGATGATACGACACCGGCAACGGGAGAAAGCAGCGGATATTACCTGTGGCTGGCTGTTATGCTCTTAACCGCAATCGGATTAATCTTCTTGGCTCTCAGAAAAAGAGTAATGAAGCAAAGAGATTAGGTCAAAGCCGCCTGCTAAAAAAGCAGGCTAAGAGAAGCAATTGATACGGAGGAGCCGAACATCGATTCGGCTCCTCTCTTTTTTAATGGACACGAACAGCTTTGCCGGAACGATGCTATACTAAATTGTAGCACTAAAATTACGGAGGTTTAGATATGATCGACTACAGCGCACGTCTGTACACACGGGTTTTTGTGACACGTAAGGAGATGGGTAAAGCCGCCGCCGATGACTTTGAGCGTATAGCCAAAAAACTATTGGCCGAGCAGGACGAGATCAATATCGTCTTTGCCGCCGCCGTTTCCCAGAGCGACTTTTTTGCGGCACTGGCAAAGAAGGATCTGCCCTGGAGTCGCATGCAGGCGTGGCACATGGATGAATACCTTGGGCTCCCTCCAACCGCTCCGCAATGCTTCGGAAACTTCCTACGTGACGCGATCTTTGAGCGGGTCGACTTCAAGAAAGTCAATTACATCAACGACCTGACCGGAACTCCCGAAGAAGTCGCCGCCGCCTACAGCGCCGCTTATAACAGCCGGCCTATCGATATCGTTTGCATGGGCATCGGCGAGAACGCCCATATCGCCTTCAATGACCCCGGCGAAGCCGACTTCCACGACCCCGAGACCGTCAAAGTGGTTAATTTGGACGACAAATGCCGGCAGCAGCAGGTCAACGACGGGGCATTTCCGACTTTCGACGATGTGCCGAAACAAGCACTGACCCTGACCGTGCCCGCCCTGGCCAAGGCGAAATACCATCTCTGCATGGTTCCGGCGCCGTCCAAGGCTCAGGCCGTGGCGGACACCCTACTGGGACCGATCACCGATATGGTTCCGGCGACCGTACTGCGTCTGCTCCCCAACGCCGCGCTCTATCTCGACCGCGACAGTGCCGCACTTTTCCTCAAGAAGACCCGCCCACAGGTCTAAGCCACAAACTACGCCACCCGATAGGACAAGGTAGGCAGAAATCACTCCGATAATTATTTAAAATCGGCTACTCTGAGTGGCAGAGCGGCGAGTATTTCGCCAAGCTCTCGCCACTCAGTTATTTGTATGTAAGGCAAATCCGGCGGGATTTTCTCCGTATCGCGATGATAGTCGCACTCATGCGGCGAGCGGTACCAGACCGGGCGAATTTCCGCCCCGTGCGCGCCCTGCACATCGGCGATCGCATTGTCACCGCAGTACCACAGCGCGGACGGCGGCAGATCGGCCATCCGCAGGGCAATATCGAAGATTCGGCGGCTCGGCTTGCGCACGATCACCTCGCTCGTAGCCAGCACGAACTCGAACTCATGTTCGGGAATAATCGCCGCGATACGCCGCCGCAACGCCGCCTCGGAATAGGAAATATTGCTCAACACGGCGGTGCGATATCCTTCACTCTTGAGATGAGCCAGGAGCTCATTGATTCCTTCCATCGGTTGTGCATGTGAAGTGTTCCACCAGTAGGTCATCTCCTGCTCCACGAGATCCATATCCGGCTTTTGCCCCAACGTTCCCCACAGCATCTGCAGAAAGTGCTGGAAATAATACTCGAGGCGGTATTTGTCGCAGAGATCCCAGACCTTCAACTGGAATTCCTCCGCGAACTTATAAATCTCTTCATCCGTCAGCGGTAACTTTGTACGATCCGGCAGATGGTCAAGTAGCGCGTTGATTCCGGCATTTCGATCGTATGGATCCTCATGGCTCAATGTATGTCCGTAATCAAACAGCACCATCTCCGGTCGTTCAATCACATAGTCCTCCGGCAGATGCTCGACAAAATTCGTGAAATGTTTCGCTATTAACTTCAATGCAAACCTCTCCTTCTCAATTCTTCCTCCTGAAGTTCCCAATCTTAACTTATTCAGCAGATCAATCCCTAAGGCTAATTACGGGCTCCCCTTCCTCCGCCGCATTCATCTCCGCACACGAAAACTCCTTGACCGATATCGTTTTCTTCGGCGCAGTTTAAATTATCTCCATTTTACTATAAAGTTTCGTCTCTTGTGTTTCTTGTTCTATCCAACCTGTTTTGATGGCTGTCATTCAAAAGTAGTATTGCGGCCTATCTGTGATTATGTTAACCTCCTATTTAAAGCTACAAATGAGAGAGCGAACAAGGAGGAATGCATCGTGAAAAAACCCAAGATTTTGGTGGTAGGCAGCCTATCAATGGATCTTACCGTCAGCACTCTTCGTTTTCCTTCAAGCGGGGAAACCGTTCTCGGCTGCGGGTTTAGTGCCGCAGCGGGCGGTAAGGGAGCCAATCAAGCGGTTCAAGCGGCTCGATTGGGCGCGTCGGTAACGATGGTGGGTAAGGTAGGTCAGGATAGCTTCGGCCAGAAAGTTATTGAATCCGTCCGGAATTCCGGCGTGGATGTTTCTCACTTACTCCGGTCTTCAGAGGCATCTACGGCGGTAGCCAACGTGTTACTGGAAGTGACCCCCGACCATACAGCAAACCGTATCATTGTGGTGCCCGGAACCAACATGTGCATTACCCCGGAGGACATTGCTTTTCTGAAGGAAAGTATTGCCGAATACGATATGGTAGCTCTGCAGTTGGAAATTCCCATGGAGATAAACCGGGCCGTGATTCGTTACGCCCATGATAAAGGAGTTCCGGTAATGCTCAATGTGGCCCCTTACGCCCCCGTGCCGCCGGACAGTCTGGCCATGGTTAGTTATATCTCCCCGAACGAACATGAAGCTACGGAAATGGCGGGATTGACCATCTCCGACAGCGACGATGCTCGTGAGGCGACAGCCCGCCTGATGGATAAGGGCGTGGATAACGTGATCATCACTATGGGCGATCAGGGCGCGGCTTTTGGTTGTCGGGATGAGTTTTTCATCAGTCCAGCTGTTCCCGGGGTAGACGTACAGGATCCTACCGCCGCCGGAGACAGCTTTGTGGCTGCCTTCTGCACAGGTATCTGCAGTGGTCTGTCTCGTCGAGAGGCTATGGAATTCGCTAATTACACAGCCGCTCTTACCGTGTCCCGCATGGGCGCACAGCCCAGCTTGCCCACCATCCAAGAGGTGGTGGCTTTCATGGAGGAGCGTGGCGCTGATACTCAAGGCCTGAAAGCTTTGCAAGCATAGTAGCTGATAAGGAATAAAGGTTCTCCGCCTATGTCTCTTGCGCTATAATTAGCGTAAAGAACGGAGGCAAGGCATGAAAGCAAATTCACTCTCGGTGCGTTGCGTCGCGCCCGTACTGCGCTTAGCGGATCCCGCCTACAACGCGGCAACTATGCGTGGACATATGCATGCTGCCTTTGCGGAGGGTGTTCGTCTTCTGCTCTTTCCGGAACTCTCGTTGACCGGCGCTACAATCGAGGACCTTTTTTACCAGTCTACTCTGGTCAATGCCGCAGAGCACGAATTGCGTGCTCTTGCCGCCGAGACTGCCGCTTGCTCGGACATGGTCATTATAGTCGGTGCTCCGTTGCGGCGGAATGGTCGTCTGTTC
>JAAZIX010000012.1 GCA_012800655.1 Clostridiaceae bacterium
ACTATATTGACTGCCACATCGTGCCTCCATTTACTTTACCGTCAAACCAAAGCAAACTCGGAGTATGCGCAGTTTAGGCCAATTCCACCAAGATAAACAACACTACGGTAATTAAAGCGAACGCTATGGCCAGCCACGTCGTCACCCGACGCAATACCCGCTCCTTGGAATGTCCCTGCTGGCGCCCGAAAAATGTATCCGTGCTACCGCCCGCGATTGATCCCAGACCCTGGGAACTTCCTTCCTGGCTCATAACCAGAACCACCAGCGCTATCGCTATTAGAATGTCCAGAACTGCTAAAATAATTCTGAAAGCCTGCATTAATCCACGTCTCCTTCACATAGTTCAACAACTAGAAAGACATTCTAACACACCCGTCGGCGGTGGGCAATTTGGTCGCGCGACAGGAGCGCAACGGGGACGCGACAGCATTAATAGCGTTCCCTAAATCGTCTTTAGGCAAGTTCACATTAACACTCCTGCGGACACCGCAATTTTTGTCCACCTGCCTTGGAGGGCGGAGATCCGCCAAGGTCGCTCTACCGACGCCTCAAGGATGGCGAACTACCGCGCTCCGCACATAAAACAGTGAGGTGGACAGTATTTGCGATCTCCGCCACAGTTTCCGCGGAACACCACAGTTTCCGTGGAAACTGATATGATATTATTTCCCTGGAGGTGTGCCATGCCTAATAATAATTGTACAAATGCCCGAAATTCACAATATATTCTCTCCCTCGATGCAGGCACCACCAGCAGTCGCTGCCTGATCTTCGATCATAGCGGACAAACCCGCGCCGTGGCCCAACAGGAATTTCCGCAGCACAGCCCGCGTTCCGGCTGGGTCGAGCAGGATCCCCGCGATATTTGGCAATCTCAGCTGGCCGTTTGCCGGCGCGCGCTGTCACGCCTCGAGGCGGAAGTCAAAGTTCCGTCCGGTGCTTTTGCCGCGCTTGGTATCACCAACCAGCGTGAAACGACCATCATTTGGGACCGTCACACCGGTGAGCCGATCTACAACGCCATTGTCTGGCAATGTCGCCGCAGCGCCGACCATTGTCGCGAACTGCAACAGTCCGGCTATGCCGAGATGATTAGCACCAAGACCGGACTCGTCATCGACCCTTATTTCAGCGCCAGCAAAATCACCTGGCTGCTCGACAATGTTCCCGACGCCAGGAAGCGTGCCGAGCGCGGCGATCTGCTCTTCGGCACCGTTGACACCTGGCTGATTTGGCAGCTCACCGGCGGCCGCGTTCATGCCACGGACGTCAGCAATGCCTCGCGGACAATGCTGTTCAATATTCACGAGCTTTGTTGGGACGACGAATTGCTCGAGCTTTTCCGCGTACCCCGACCGCTCCTGCCCGATGTTCTGCCCAGTAGCGCTCTTTACGGACATACCGATCCGGAAATCTTCGGCCATTCGATCCCGATTACCGGCGTGGCGGGCGACCAGCAGGCAGCTCTCTTCGGACAGGTCTGCTTCCGTCCCGGACAGGCCAAAAACACCTACGGTACCGGTTGCTTCCTGCTCATGAACACCGGCACGACTCCCATCGTCAGCCGCCACGGTCTGGTGACCACCGTCGCCTGGCAGATCGGCGGGGAAACCGTCTATGCTCTGGAAGGTTCCGTCTTCATCGCCGGCGCGGTAATCCAATGGCTGCGTGACGAGCTCGAAATCCTTTCAACCGCCGCCGAAAGCGAAGCGATTGCCAAGAGCGTCCCCGACACCAACGGTTGCTATCTGGTTCCCGCCTTCACCGGGCTCGGCGCCCCATACTGGGATCCTTATGCCCGCGGCGTCATAGTCGGTCTCAGCCGCAGGGTTGATCGCCGTCATATCATCCGTGCCGCTCTCGAATCCATGGCCTATCAGACCTGCGACGTGCTCGCCGCCATGCAGGAAGACGCCGGGATCGAACTTTCCGCCCTCAAGGTAGACGGGGGTGCCGCCGCCAATAACTTCCTCATGCAAATTCAGGCGGACCTGATCAATGCTCCGGTTATTCGCCCCGACAGCGTCGAATCGACCGCTCGCGGAGCGGCTTTCCTCGCCGGTCTCGCCGTTGACTTTTGGCCGGACGAAGATGCCCTGACTGCCCTGACGGAGAATCATACCGCCTTCATCCCAACCTGGAACGAGAGCCGCCGTACGGAACAGCTCCGCGGCTGGCACCGCGCCGTCACCCGTAGCCGCGATTGGTTGGTCTGAGCCCCTTTGTGCGTATCACTGCCTCTACAATTTTTGCGCTCGCGTGTTAAAATGCAAAATCACATGAGGAGGTAGAAGCACTTTGCCTATAAACATACCGACAGATCTGCCGGCACGCGAAACATTGCTGAAGGAAAACGTCTTCGTCATGACGACTGAGCGCGCCATGAGTCAGGATATACGTCCGTTGCGCATCATTATGCTCAATCTCATGCCGACAAAAATCGTTACGGAAACTCAATTCCTGCGTCTGCTGGGCAACTCGATGATTCAAGTCGACCTGGATTTACTCACCACGGCCTCATACCACGCAAAAAATACACCCGAGAGTCATCTGGCTAATTTTTATTACACCTTTGATGAAATCGCCGACCGGCGCTATGACGGCCTGATCATCACCGGCGCACCGGTGGAACTGCTGCCTTTTGAAGAAGTTACCTACTGGGACGAGCTTTGTAAAATCATGGACTGGGCCCGCGCCAACGTTTTCTCCACCATGTTCGTCTGCTGGGGCGCCCAGGCCGGCCTCTATCATCATTACGGAATCGACAAGCACCGCCTGCCGGAGAAAATGTTCGGCGTCTTCCCTCACGATAAAAATACCGATGAGCCGATCCACCTGCTGCGCGGACTCGACGATGTCTTTTACGTTCCTCATTCACGCCATACGACGGTGCTGCTCGAAGATATAGAGCGTCATCCGGAAATCACGCTCCTCTCCTCCTCTCCGCGCTCCGGAGTCTTTGCCATGATGGCGCAAAACGGCCGGGAGATTTATCTCACCGGCCACGTTGAATATGATCGTAATACTTTGAAGCTTGAATACGAGCGCGATCTCGCCCGCGGCCTGCCGATCACCATCCCGGAGAACTATTTCCCCAACGACGATCCGACCGCCCGACCCATGATGCGTTGGCGTAGCACCGCGCACCTGATCTTTGCCAACTGGCTGAACTACTATCTCTACCAGGAGACGCCGTACGACCTGAATCAGCTCTAGCCATTCAGCCCCGAGCCGCATGCCAGACCCGGTATCCGCTCAGCCCTCAGGTCAACTCAGCCCTCAAATCGACTCAGCCCTGAGCTGCCGCCAGTGCCTGATCTAAATCCTGCCAAATATCTTCCCAATTCTCAATACCGACCGAGAGACGAATCAGATCCGGACGTACCCCGGCTTCAATCAGCTGCTCGTCGCTAAGCTGGCGGTGCGTGCTCGAAGCAGGGTGCAGCACACATGTGCGTGCATCCGCCACATGCGTGGCAATCATCGCCAGACGCAACGCGGCCATAAAGCGCATTGCCGCCGCGCGGCCGCCCTTAACACCGAAAGAAATTACGCCGCAGGAGCCCTTGGGCAGATACTTCTGTTGCAGATCATGATCTTGATTGCCGGGCAGATCCGGATAAGTAATCCAGGAGATTCGCTCATCCTCCGCCAGTCGCCGGGCAATATTATTGGCATTGTTTACGTGACGTTCCATCCGCAGGTGCAGGGTCTCCAGACCGAGATTAACCAGGAAGGCATTCATCGGTGCCGGAATCGCTCCGATATCGCGCATCAGCGTGGCAACCATCTTGACATTGTAGGCTGCCGCACCGAAAGCTTCGCAAAAGACCAGCCCGTGGTAACTCTCATCTGGAGTGGTCAGGCCGGGATAGCGGTCCGGATATTTCGTCCAATCGAACTTGCCACCGTCGACGACACAGCCGCCGACAGTTGCTCCGTGCCCGTCCATATACTTTGTAGTCGAGTGCACGATAATATCCGCGCCCCATTCGAGCGGGCGGCAGTTAATCGGCGTGGCAAAGGTGTTGTCGACAATCAGCGGTACACCGTGACGGTGGGCAAAATCGGCAAAGCGCTCGATATCAAGAACACGCAGAGCCGGATTCGCGATTGTCTCGCCGAAAACCGCCTTGGTGCGCTCATCGACTACCGCATTTAATTCTTCGTCGCTCGCGTCCGGGTCGACAAATCTCACCTCGATCCCCATCTTCGGCAGAGTCACGGCGAAAAGATTGTAGGTTCCGCCGTAAATCGACGACAGACTGATGATATTGTCGCCGGCAGAAGCAATATTAAAAACCGAAAACATCGAAGCTGCCTGACCGCTGGAGGTCATGACCCCGCCGACCCCGCCCTCTAGGGCGGCGATTTTGGCGGCGACGGCATCGCTGGTCGGATTCGCCAGGCGCGTGTAAAAGTAGCCGGGCTTAGCCAGATCAAAAAGAGCGGCCATTTCCTCGGATGTATCGAACTTGAATGTCGTGGACTGGGTAATCGGTAACTGACGCGGATCGCCGTTACCCGGCACCCAGCCTGTGTGGAGGCACTTGGTTTCAATCTTATAATTACTCATGGCTTTAGTCTTCTAAAGTTCTGTCCTTAATTTTTTATGGGCTCAGTCGTCCAGGCGCGAGAGCGGGTTCTGACGATGACATTCCTCAATCACCCTGATCTGCTGCAACACTTGCTCGTTCGGAACCGCCAGAGGCGCATCTTCGAGAAGATGTGCCTGAACATTCCGATAGAAACGACCGACCGCCACGGTGAAGGGGCTGGCCGCATCGCCCGTCCAGGACTCCTCCTGCCAGGGCAGGGTCTCGGAACAATAGGCCGGCAATCCATCCGGCGACGCCAAAGACTCGCGACTCAGCTTTTGCGGCTTGGCCTCGTCGAGCGCGAAATAACGCCAGTTGATCTGGTTCAGGGTACCCTTGAGTCCGCCGCGCGTACCTTGAATTTTATATGTGTAATCGCTGTAGGCATCACAGCTGGAAACATTTACCTCAACCAAAGGACGATCCGGAGCGGTCAGGATTATTTTGACATAGTCCTCGGCATCGCCGAATGTATTGGCACGATCCATCTTACAAAAGACGGTCGGCATTTCATCCGTCGGCACATCAATGAAGCGCAGAGCCTGGTCAACAGGATGCGGGCCGGTATTGTACAGATTGCCGCCGCCGAACGACTGCAGCGTCTGCCAGTCCCAACGCCGAGCAAAGCCGCTGAAGCTGATATTCACTTCCACGATCCGTCCGAGGACACCACTGTCAACGATCGATTTAACTTTCTGGTAATAGGCGGCGAAACGCGAATTCTGGAAAACTGCCAGCTTGACACCTTTTTTCTTTGCCAGAGCCATCGCCTTCTCGAAGTCGTCCGCCTTAATTGCGGCAGGCTTCTCGGTGACTACGTTAAATCCACGCTCCAAGAACTCCATAGTCACAGGAATATGCATATAACTGTAGGTGGCGTTAACAATCAGGTCGATGTCATCGCGGCTGAACAGTTCCCGATAGTCGCCGTAGACGTCACAGCCAAAGTCTTCTCTGGAACGCTCCGTGCGCACCGTCAACGGATCTACTACCGCCACGACATCTACCGTCTCCTGCGGAAGCCGAAAATATTCGGCATGAATATTCCTGCCGCTACGACCTTGGCCGATAATGGCTACTCTCAACTTTCTCATAATCAATTCTCTTTCCCTACTCTCCTGAATCCTCCGCGTCAAGGCAAACGGATCAGTATGTTTATTCTTTGTGCCGGGCGCAGGCGCAACCGAGCCGATACACTTATTGTAAGCAAAACAGGACCCTTTTTCCACCTTTGCGCCGCTTCCGTGAGATACACATAATCAGCGGAAGATATGCGCATATGTTAACGATACATGCCGCGCAGTTTATTAGCCGCCACGAGTCGCTTCAACGCAACCATCATTGCCGCCGTACGCATATCCGTCGAATATTCCTGCGCCAAACTCCAAGTTGCGGCGAAAGCACTGTCCATCATGCCCATGAGACGATTACGAACTTCGGTCTCGCTCCAGCTCAGCCTTTGCAGGTTCTGCACCCATTCAAAATACGAAACGATGACCCCGCCGGCATTGCAAAGGATATCCGGCATTACCACGATATCGCGTTTCAGTAGAGCCTCAGTGCCGTCATAGGTCGTCGGTCCGTTCGCGGCCTCGACAACGAATTTCGCCTGAACATTCTGCGCTTCGGGCGCATCGATCTGATTTTCCATCGCCGCCGGGATAATCACATCCACATCGGCAAAGAGCGGATCCTTCGCACCGATTCGGATAACACCGTCGGCGGGGTAATCCGCCAGTAGGCGCGGCCTGCCTCCGCCGGAATTGATATGCTCAATAATCTCCGGGATGTTCAGGCCGGAAGAGCAATACAGACCGCAGGATATATCGCTGACCGCGACGACGACGGCACCATCGGAATACAGATACTGCGCCGCCGTGGCGCCGACATTGCCCATTCCCTGCACCGCAACCCGCGTGCCCCGCAATTCGCGACCGTATTTTTCCAAAACATTACGCGTCAAACGAAATACTCCGAAGCCGGTCGCCTGCATGCGCCCGAGCGAACCGCCCAACTCAATCGGCTTTCCGGTCACGATCTCCGGGCAATACTGACCCGCAAAACGCGAATATTCGTCGACAATCCAACCCATGACCTGGGGATTGGTGTTCATGTCCGGCGCCATAATATCCATTTGCGGTCCGATAATCGGCAATACCCGCTCGGTATAAATACGGGTCAGACGCTCCAGTTCAAAGCGCGATAGACGGCGGGGATCGATCCGCACTCCGCCCTTGGCGCCGCCGTACGGTAAATTCGAAAGAGCGCATTTGTACGTCATCAATGCGGCGAGCGTGTTGACTTCATCGCTGGTCGCCCCCTCAAAATAGCGCAGACCGCCTTTGAACGGACCCAACACCGAACTGTGTTGCGTCCTGTAGGCGGAGATAATCTCGACATGACCGTCATCGAAAGTCAAAGGAAAAGAAATTTTTAATTCCCGCTCCGGCTCCAAAAGAAAATCATAATCCGTCTTCGGCAAACCCAATAAATGTGCCGCTTTTTCCAGCATGCGCAGCAAATCGCTATAAGCGCTGTTGTTCTCTTCGCTCATGCCAACCTCCTTGTAATCCGAGAATTCATAAATTCCCGATACCCCTCATTCCAAATTTTCGCAGTATTATAACACAATGTCGTCGTTGTGAACGCTCCTTCGTGAAAAAAAGAGCGCCTCTTTCGAGGCAGTCTCATTCCCAAGCTGTCGTTCCTACCGTATTGTCTGTACGGAGGATTCATTCGCAATTCTAAGGAGGTGTCATTTTGCCGTCCCAGGGGAAGTAGACCGGTAGACCGGTACGCGATGCTTCGTAAATCGCGCAGATCAGCTCGACCGCCTTCTTGCCCTCATGAGCATCGATAGCGTTATGCTCGCCGGAGCGCAAAGCGCGAACAAAAGCCGAGAGCTGGCGCGTGTGTCCGTCCGTCGAAAAGGCCAGCGGATCCTGCGCGGAAAGAACATCCGAAGTGCCAAGGCTGACATCCTCCGGCAGCTCGCCGTTAGCCGTCTCCCAGCGGAAGATCCTATCCTCTTGCAACTGCGCCGATCCCTCCGAACCGTTAATCGCCAAAATACGCTTATCGCCCGGATAGACCGAGGTCGTCGCCTGCACGACACCCAGAGCCCCGCACTTGAACTCAAGCACGGCGCTGAGCGTATCTTCCGTCTCGATATTATGCACCAGCGTGCGTCCGAGTCCGTAGACCGACCTCACCTCGCCCATCACAAAGAGCAGAAGATCCACTCCGTGAATGCCCTGATTCATCAGGGCGCCGCCGCCGTCCATCGCCCAGGTTCCACGCCAATTGCTGGACGCGTAATACTCCTGCGAACGATAGAACTTCATGTAAATATCCGCGCTGACCACGCGTCCGAACTCACCGTCCGCAACCGCTTTTTTAAGGCGCAGAATGGCTTGCGTACTGCGCAACTGCGAAATCACTTCGACCCGGCGGTTATTGCGCTCGGCGGCATCGATGACCGTATCCGCTTCCGCCGGACTCAGCGCCATCGGCTTCTCGATTACGACGTGCTTGCCGGCATCCAGAGCCTGAATCGCCTGGGGCGCGTGCAGACCGCTGGGCGTACAGATATTCACTACCATGATTTCCGGATCGGCCAACAGATCCTCGTAAGTCGCGTAGGCGGTCGCGCCCAGTTCCTCCGCTAGCTTATCCGCCGAAGGTTTGAAGGCATCGTATACTCCCGCGACACGGGTATTGGCGATTTCTTTTAGGGCGTTGGTATGCCAGCGAGCGATCGAGCCGCAACCGACAATTCCGAAGGTCACCGGCATTTCGTCGGCCGGTCTCACATTATTCAGGTCTTTCGCATTCATTAATGCCTCCTCTCCCGAAATAGGAAAAATATCCCCGATTCCGCAGGGCGGAACCGGGGACTGTTCTCAAATTATTTCTGTCCTTGGTACCAGGTCCAGACTTTTCTGATTGCGGCAATCGTCTCTTCCAGATCCTGCTCGGTAAAGAACTCGTTCACCGGCAGACGGATCGCGTCCAGCAGAATCTGCTCGGCCACCGGGCAGAGTCCCTCATGATAATCGACCTCGCCGTCATAATGCTCGCTCACAAAGGGGAGGTTGGTCTTGGTGTAGGCGGTCTGATTGACGAACATCGGAATTCTGTACACGCACTGCGGAATATAACCCGGTGATGCCGGCAGGCCCTCGGCGACCAGGGCCTCGACGAATTCGTCGCGGCTACAGCCCAGCTCGTCCGGGTCAACACGGAACATATAGAACCAGTAGGACGATTTATTGCCTTCCTCGACCCTATGCGGATGAATTCCCGGCAAACCGCTGATTCCGACCGTCAAGCCGTCGCCCCACTTATTGCGCTTCTCGGTAATATCGTTCAATTTATCCAGCTGCGCAAGTCCGACCGCGCCCTGCAGTTCCGTCATCCGGTAATTCGGTGCCAGATACTCGGCAGCCCGGCCCAGCGGTTTGTCGCGCAGACGCGTGTAGTTCTTGTCGGCAAAGCCGAAGGCACGACGATAGAGATCCTCGTCTCTGGTCAGAACCATGCCGCCGTCTCCCGTCGAAATATGTTTGAAGTCATTCGTGCTGAAGCAACCGATATCACCGATCGTTCCGACGAGACGTCCCTTATAGTAGCAGTTATAGCTCTGCGCACAGTCCTCGATTACCTTGATGTTGTGCTTGCGCGCTAACTCCATGATCGGATCCATATCACAGGGGTTGCCGGCCAGGTGAACGACGATCATGGCCTTGGTGCGCGGAGTAATGCGTGCCGCAATGGTCTCCGCCGTCATATTGTAGGTGTGCGGATCGAGGTCGGCAAAGACCGGAATCGCCTGCTGAAATAGAATTCCGATATAGGTACCGGCGTCTGTTATCGGGCTCGTGATGACCTCATCTCCGGGGCCGATACCGAGTGCGCCCAGAGCGACGTGCAATGAGGCCGTGCCCGAAGATGTGGGAATGCAGTAGGGCATGCCGTACATCTCGGCGAATTTTTTGGTAAAGGAAACGACCTTATCGCTACGCCCGCTCCAGTAGAACAGCGTGTTCTGATTCAGAGCCTCTTCCAGCTGTGCCAATTCCTCTTTGCCGAAACGCATCCCCGTACCGTAGGGAACTGTTTTGGCTTTTGGGCCTCCGTGAATAGCTAATTTTTCCGGTTTCATTGTAACTTGCCTTTCTTCTTATTATTTATTTTGCGTTCGCGCCGCTCAATTGCCGGCGGAAATGATCGAAATGCTACGGCCGCTGAGATCGAAACTGCGAATTCCGTTCTCCCGTTCGTAGATCTGAAGCTTCTCCATATTGGCGGCGACCTTATGGTAGGCGGCAATGTACTGTTCAATCAGTTCGGGACACTCCTGCTCAAAGCGCAGCGCCACCATGATCTGGCGCCGTCCCATATCCTCGCTGACCGGTAGCGAGACCGGGGTGTCGTGAGGATTGAGATTGCCGAAACCGCCGCCTTCGAGAATCGCCGGAGCCTGATGTAGACGACCGTAGCCGCAACCTCCGCACTTGACGCCCTCCTCGGCCAGCGCGAGTAGCAGGGTCGACGGGTTAACACCGCCGAACTTGGCCGGATCGTAGAGCATATAGTGGTAGGCATAGACGCGGCGGGAGTCGGCCGGAACCGCCTGCGGGATCAGGAAGTCGAGATCGGCAATACCGGCCTCGAGAACCCGCGCCTGGCGGTCGCGAATCTCGTTGCGCTCGTCCAGTGTATCCATTGCGGCGTCGGCGAGAGCGATCGCCAGCGGATTGGCGCGGAATTTATGACCGAAACCGGTCAGAGAATAGCGCGAATAGGGATTGTCCGGACCGAGTCCTGCCAGGCGCTCATAGTGACCGGCCGCCGCCGCTCGGGAATAGAGCATGAGATTGTCGGAAACCAGAATACCGGCCTCGCCGCCCGGCACCAACTTACTACCTTGGAAACTGAAACAGCCGATGTCTCCGATCGAACCGACGCTCCTGCCTTTATATGTCGCACCGTGAGCATGTGAAGCATCTTCAATAACCTTGATATTGTACTTGCGTGCCAACGCCATGATCGGATCCATGTCGCAGGGCGTCCCCCAGACATGAACCACAATGATTGCCTTGGTTTTTTCGGTAATATGCGGCTCAATCGTCTCGGCGGTCATCGTCCAGGTGTCGGGATCAATATCCGCAAATACCGGCGTCGCCTGATTAGCCACCGCTACCATAACGGTCGACCAGAACGTAAACGACGGGACGATAACTTCTGTCCCCGGCCCGGCTCCACAGGCGAAAACCGCCGCTTCGAGAGCGCTGGTTCCGTTGCAGTACGAAAGTGCGTATTTCGAGCCGACATAATCCGCAAAGCGTCGCTCAAACTTCGGCACGGAAGGACTGGTCGAGATTTCCCCGTTACGAAGCAGGTTCAAAACATTTTTTTCGCCCTGTTCGGAGACAACCGGCAAATTGCCCAGCTGTTCGTAGTCCAGAGTTACGGTCTTGTTCCCATCAAGTATTTTCATCAGTAATACCCCATTTCGGATACGATTCAAGCATTGCTACATAACATAATAGCATCTGCTTAGCAGGATTCTATGCCAATTTGACGAATAGTTACACACCAACGGCGAACAACCCGTCCCCGAGCAAAAAACGCCCAAATATGGTACAATGCGCTGAAGTGAGGTGCATATGGCGATACATGAGACGGAAGATAGTGGCAGTATAACCGATTATCCTTTGAAAAACGAAAACTACGTTGATCTACTTTGCCGCTATACAAAAAAGCAGATGTTCAAGATAACCGAGAACCTCAACGATTACATCAAGACCAGTCTGCGCAAGGCGGATTACGCGGCGGAACTCGTTGAACTCGCAACCCGGCGCTTCCGCGAATTCATGTACTCGGCCAATTCCAAAGATTTGCAAATAATCGCTGAACTGATGAGCGATGAAAGTAAGCCCTTCTCCTCTCGTAAGGACATACCGGGCATTGTCTGGATTATGGTTCAATTCGGCTTCGCCATATTGGCATACAGCGAATCTCTGGTTAAGCACTACATAGTCATTCCTAAGGAAATCCGGAAAATTTATGAGGAAATCTCCATGTCCGAAACCACCGAATCCAAGCGGGAGCTGATCACCCACGCCCGTAGTGTCCTCTCCGCCTTGGCTAATCTCTATGGCATTTATCGCTATGAGCATTTTTTGGAAATCTGGCAAAGCCTCTACGGAACCGAATATTCCGAAGACGAGCTGATGGAAGCGGCGCAGACCGGTGTATGGTATCTGCCTTCAATAGTCTGTCTCGACCAGTACATTATTCAGGCCATCCTCATCGACGAGCCGAGCATTTTCGATATTTATCGCAAAGCTTCCCGTTACCCCTACTATCTTCCCACCATCGAAGATATCGCAACCTATAAGGACACCTATGTGGTTCGCGACACTCCGGAATACGATGCCATGCTCAACTTCCTGGCGCCGCGCGCCAGTCAGGGGCATAATTTGGATCTTCTGTTGCAGGTATTGGGCTTTGCCATCCTGACCGACAAAACTCCCGCCGAAATTATCGATTTTCTCAGCGGCGACAATATCTTCTTCGCCAGCGTCAACGACGTTAACCGCTGCCTACAGCTACTTGCCGACTGGAAGCGGAATATGCGCCTCTGGGTCACTCGCGGGCACAAAGCGAGCGAGCTGAGCGCCGAAGCATAAGCGACAAATTCTATCCGCCCGACGGGAGGTTGCTAAACAGCAAAAAGTTCCAACAAAATTTCTTTTTGCTTTCATAAATATACTTGCGAATTTAGCAAATACATGTTATACGGTGCACTATAAACTATTAACACGTGATCAAAAAGGAGGACGGTTGCAGTTATGATTTCAAAAAAAGTGTTTTGTTCTAAATTAGATCATTCTATTCTGGGATGGACCTGTACGGAGGCGCAGGTAAGGCAGTATTGTGATGAAGTGCTGGAATTTGGATTTAGATCCGTTTGTGTCAACCCGGATTATGTATCTTTTTGCAAGTCGGTTCTGGAGAACAGAGCGGGAATTAGTTGTGTAGTTGGTTTCCCATGTGGAGCAAATACCATTAACACCAAAATTTATGAAGGGATAGAAGCGATTAGGAATGGCGCAACAGAGTTGGATTGTGTGACGAATTTCGGTCTTTTGCGCAACGGAAAAGATGCACAACTTTTGGAAGAGTACAGAGCGTTTGTGCAGGCAATGAAGGACGAACGTCCGGAGACAGTTGTTAAATATATTATTTATGCGCCCTATGGGCAGAATCCGTTCCTTACGGAAGATGAAACTAAACGTTTGGCAGAAATGGTAGTTGCTTCCGGCGCAGATTATATCAAGTTTTTATGTGATCCGAGAAAAATTAAACCCCTGATAGGGAGCCGTATTAAAATGAAATTTTCAGGAGCGGTGGACTTACGGGTAACTCTTGATGCGATTGAACAGGGTTGTGATCGAATTGGTGAAGACTCTGCTGTTAAATGGCTTCGTGAGACGCCGGATTCATTTTGGGGACCCGAACTTTAATGCCCGGAAGCAAGGTATGTATAGGATAAAAGCGATTGTCGCAAATAAACTCGGTGAAGTTGGTTGTGCATAGCTAGAAAAGCCGACAGTAGGTTCTAAGGAGTCCCCGGAAAGGGAATCGTCGGGAACGTACCGCGACAGGGAGGAAGCTTAGATGGGGAATATAGTGAATGCCCGGGATATGGAATTGATTCAGGCACAGACCAAAGGTTTTTTGAATGCCGAGACGCTTCCAATCAGTTATATAGTCGAGGAAACGAAGTACAGAGGAATCCCTGCCGAGTTTCATCCGGTCTGTGAAATACAGGAGCATAATTCGACTGTAAAGGAGTATGTCTTTATAGGTCGTAATGAAGAGCTGGGTCTGGAGATCCGGACGATCGTTACGGAGTATGCAGATTATCCGGTCTACGATATCGTCGCTTGGTTTACGGCGCACGGCACAAAAAGAACACCCATGCTTCGTGAAATCAAGGTCTTTGATGGTTTGTTTCACGGCGAAAAAGCGGTATTGTACACAAATTCCGGTGATTTTTGCAGTGAAAATAGTTATGAGCAGACGAGGCAGCCCTATACACACGAGATGTGGACCCGGATAACGCCTCAGGGAGGCCGTAGCTGTGATCAGGCTTTCCCATATTTTAAAGTACAGTTTGAGGATTCCGGGTTGAATCTTGCAGTAGGATGGCCGGGGCAATGGGCAGCTGATTTTGGGGTGGTGGATCATGGAATCGGCTTTGCCACAGGACAAGAAATTACCAATTTATATTTAAAGCCGGGAGAAAGCATCCGAACTCCAAAGTTCACGATCATGGCCTATGCGGGAGGTTATGAGCGTGGCGTAAACATGTGGCGTCGTTGGTACTGTAAATACATACTTCCTAAGCCGGGAGGAAAGCCCATAGCGCCGCAGTTTGGTTGCTCCTATACCGGGGATGGTTCCTATCCGGAATTTTTGGGAGCAACGGAAGAAAATCAGCTTGAGCATATTGAACTTTATGTGAAACAGAATATGCCATACTCACTTTGGTGGATAGATGCCGGTTGGTATGAATGTGATACAGATGACCCGAAAATAAAGGCTGAACGTCAATGGCAAAAGACAGGAACTTGGGAGCCGGATCCTAAACGGTTTCCCAACGGTCTGCGGCCGGTGTCAGAAAAACTGGCGGAGCATGGCATAAAGATGCTCGTTTGGTTTGAACCGGAGCGGGTACGTCCCGGCACCAAAACTTATGAGGAACACCCGGATTGGTTATTAAATGTGAAAGAAAGCGTTAGTGACGGGAACTGCGGATATCACCGAAATTATCTTTTGAATTTGGGAATTCGAGAATGTACGGACTGGCTGATTGAGAAGATAGACCGTATGATTAAGGAAAACGGAATTGGCATTTATCGTCAGGATTGCAATCTCCCGCTTCTTCGTTACTGGAGAGACAATGAGGTCTCTGACCGACAAGGAATCAATGAAAACCTGTATATACAGGGCTATTTGCGTTTCTGGGATGCGCTTCTGGAGCGAAATCCCGGACTTTGGATTGATTCTTGTGCTTCCGGAGGGCGACGTAACGATTTGGAAACGCTGCGGAGATCGGTTCCGTTGCATCCGACGGATTATGGATATGGTTATCATCACATTGGGCAAGCGTTTGCAAGAACTTTGGCAGAATGGATTCCTTATTATCGCACCGCACCTCTTGACTGGAGTGATGAGACGGGCAATTACCCGGAAGTACATCCCGAAAAGCAGGCTGACTATTATACTTTCATGTCCGCGCTGTGCCCGTGTCTTACATCCAGCGGTTTGGAAGGAACGGAAGAGGAGCAATTAGTGGGACGAATTTGGCGTCGTGCAGCTGATATCATGGTACAGTGCGATTATTATCCTCTATCTGAGACTTCAAAGAAACCGGATCAGTTTTGTGTGAACCAGTATTATCGTCCGGAGGAAGGAAAAGGTTATATTCAGGCGATTCGTCATACACAGTGTCCACAAGAAAGCTTCTGTGCCAGATTACGTGATATCAAAGATGAGATGATGTACATTTTTGATGATATGAAAACCGGTCAGGTCATCCGGGTATCCGGCAGAGAACTGAATACGGAAGGTTTTCATATTTACCTGGAAAAACGCGGAGCGGCGATTTGGTTTTATCAGGAAACAAGAGAATGTTGATAATCACAGATGCGATGAAGAGCCATTGTTACCATGCGGCCGCGACAGGAGAACAACGACGCTTATTTCTTAAAATACAAGGACAGGGGATCTTCTTATAGGTTCGAGGATAAAAACGCGGGAGGAGGCTGTTACGTCTTTTAAATGCAAAGGGGATTTATAAATGTTAGAAGAACTGAGAAGTTATATTTTGAAAAAAAAGCATCATGCTTTCAGAAGCCCTTCAGGGATTGACTTTGCGGCAGAATTTGCAGAAAAGCGGCTGAATCCAAGGGCTAGAGTGGCTGAGCGTTTTGTGCGAATCTGTGAGATGGAACAACCGCTTCTAATGCCGCAGGAACGAATTGTTTTAACAAGAACCGTTACCGATCCGAATGCAATTTTTATTAAGGAAGAAGGAGAAGATCGAATTGACCTGCCCTGTATCTATACAAAGGAAGAATGGCTTCAAGTAAAAGAAAAACATTTTATCCATGAAGCAGGGTGGCTTTCCAATGTGATTCCGGATTATTCACTAATACTGGAAAAAGGCTTGCTGTTTTTTCGGAAAAATGCAGATGAATATAGCTGTAAAATGATAGATGCCTTGATTGATTTGACAGATCGCTATGCAATGGAAGCGGAAAACCAAGGTAAGATGGATGTTGTGGAAACTTTGAAGAAAGTGCCACGTTACGGAGCAACCAGTTTTCAGGAAGCCTTACAGATGATTCGCATTGTAAATTTCGCGGCTTGGCTAGAAGGCAATTATCATGTCACCCTGGGACGTTTTGACGTATATTGCGGACCTTATCTGGAAAAGGATTTGGCGACCGGAGTTTTACGTGAGGAGGAAGCCCTGGAGCTTCTTTGTGATTTCTTCATGGCATTGAACAAGGACACGGATTTGTATTACAGTATCCAACGTGGGGATAACGGTCAGAGTCTTACGTTGGGTGGTGTAGACGCCAAAGGACATCCGCAATTTAATATGTTGTCTAGATTGTGCCTGCTTGCGAGCAAAGAATTAAAGGTGATTGATCCAAAAATCAATATTCGAGTGGATAAAAATACGCCTGTTGAAGTTTATGAGCTGGGAAGTGAGCTGACTGCGGTAGGTTTGGGTTTTCCGCAATATACCAATGATGATACGGTGATTGCGGGACTGCTTGAAAAAGGGTATGAGCTGGAAGATGCAAGAAACTATGCGATCGCGGCCTGTTGGGAGATCATTATTCCGGTTGTGGGAACTGATATTATCAATGTGGGAGCCTTATCCTTTGCCAAGGTAATTGATCGAGCCTTTCATGAATATTTGAAAAAAGCTAATTCATTTGAAGAATTTCTCAAGTATGTAGATCTCATAATTATGGAAGAAACAGAGAAGATTCTTGCACGTATTCAAAATATTTGGGTAATTCCCTCTCCGTTTTATGGAATGTTTTTCCCATTTGAGGATGTTTCTAAGGGTGGAAAGTATAACAACCTGGGAGTTCATGGCACAGGTATTGCGACAGCAGCAGATTCTCTGGCAGCCATTAAAAAATATGTTTTTGAAGAAAAGAGTATTTCAGCGGAAGCGTACATAGAGGCTGTGGACGCGGATTTTGTAGGATATGAGTCACTTTTGGCCAAATTACGTTATGATTCGCCAAAAATGGGAAATGACGATGATTTTGTAGACGATCTGGCAGCCCATCTTATGAGTAGCTTTGCAGACGCGCTAGAAGGAAAACGAAGTAGCCGGGGCGGTCAGATAAGAGCAGGTACCGGCTCTGCCATGTACTATCTATGGCACCCGGAAGAAATCGGTGCATCCCCGGATGGACGGCGAAAAGGAGAGGGTCTGGGTACCAACTATTCTCCAAGTCTTTATGCGAGGTGTAACGGACCGTTTTCTATCGTGAAATCGTTCTGCAAGCCGGAACTGAAACGAATCATCAACGGTGGGCCACTGACTCTGGAGTTCCTTTCCAGCATGTTTGAAAACCCGGAGGGGATCGAGAAGCTGGCTTTGCTGGTTCGGACCTACATTAAGCTTGGTGGGCACCAACTTCAACTGAATACAGTTAATAGGGAAACTTTGCGAGATGCACAAAAGCATCCGGAAAGATATCCTCAGCTGGTGGTAAGAATTTGGGGGTGGAGTGCGTATTTTGTAGAGTTGGATAAAAGATTTCAAGATCATGTAATCGCAAGGACAGAATACGCATTATGACGGGAATCGTTTTTGATATCAAAGAATTTGCGGTTCATGATGGACCGGGACCGCGGGTGACGGTTTTTTTGAAAGGCTGTCCATTACGGTGCAAATGGTGCCATAATCCGGAAGGGCATTCTTCTGAGATAGAGCTGTTTTGGAAAAAAGAAAAATGTACCGGGTGTGGCTTGTGCCGTCAGGATATAGAGCATGAATTGTGTAAGCAATTGGGACGCTGTTGGCACCATTGCGCCAGTGGAGCCTTGTCCATAAGCGGACAAAAATGGGAAGCGGAGGCGTTGGTTGAGCGTCTGCTGTCGTATGCTCCGATCTTAAATGATTGCGGCGGAGGAATTACACTTTCCGGCGGAGAACCTTTATTTCAGCCGGAATTTGCTCTGGAAGTATTGAAGCGCCTTACGACAGTGCATCGTGCTATCGAAACCTCGGGTTACGCGGATGAAACCGTGTTCTTGCGTATGCTGGAGGTTGTGGATTTCGTAATTATGGATATCAAGCTGGCAGATTCTGATGTCCATAGAAGCTATACCGGGGTTCGAAATGAGGAGATCCTGGATAATTTTGCACGCTTAAAGGCCAGCCATAAACCACACCTGATTCGCGTTCCTTTGATTCCTCAGATTACAGATACAGAGGAAAATCTGTCGGCAATCGCTCGAATCGTCGGAGATTCTCCGGTGGAACTGCTGGAATACAACCAGCTGACACCGACTAAATACGCAATGCTGCAGAAAGAATTTCCGCTGGGAGAGATAGCACAGCCAAGCAAAGTGGATTTATCCATATTTCAAAACGCAAAACTATTAAAACTATAAAACGTCTGCCGACTAA
The DNA here is from genome assembly GCA_012800655.1 of Clostridiaceae bacterium. Lineage (GTDB taxonomy): Bacteria > Bacillota > Clostridia > Saccharofermentanales > Fastidiosipilaceae > JAAZIX01. The sequence continues at coordinate 18,346 of JAAZIX010000012.1, forward strand.
AGCGCGAAATATTCGCGGGCGTTGCGATAGCAAATATCCTTGATCATTCCACCATAAAAGTCGATATCGTCCGGACAATATCCGCTCTCGATCCAGCCACCGATCAAGTCGCAGAGAATCCGGCGGAAATATTCATGGCGAGTATAACTCATAAAGGAACGCGAGTCGGTCAGCATGCCGATAAAGGTACCGAGACAGCCGTGGCGAGCCAGAATTTTGAGCTGTTCGCGGATTCCGAACTCATTATCAAGGAACCACCAGGCAGGACCGAGCTGCATTTTGCCACGGCTACTGCCGTCCTGGAAAGCACCCATCATGACGGCGAGCGGTTCCATGTCCGCCATATTGAGCGAAAAGAAAATCGTC
>JAAZIX010000124.1 GCA_012800655.1 Clostridiaceae bacterium
AAACATCCAGCTTTGGCAGGAGAGTGGTGGTACAATAACACATCCGCAAAATGCATTTATAAGACACATCCACGAGTGTTGTAAATAAGCTGTAGGCACCGGCGAAATTACAAGTCGTGCCAGCGCTGCGCCAGTGCTGCGTACAAGTCGTGCCAGCGCCGCGTATAAGTTGTGTCTGGGTCACGTGCGAGCTGTAGATCTGCCGAGGGCGGAGGCGAAATTGCAAGTTGTGGAAAAAGGGCTGGCGGAAGTGTGGGCGCTAGGAGCGGGCTACACTGTTATTGCTACATTGGCGGGAGAGGTGGCTATTTTGCGATTTGTGGAGAAGTGGGAAGAGCGGGAAGAGCGGGAGAAGGTGGCGGATGGGCTTGACAATTTGGCAAATCCACACAAAAATCAAGTTGTAGAAACGAGGTGTTTGTATGGGGCAGGAAAACAGTGAAAAACGTGCAGAAATGGCGCGGTTGTTGGCCGAATTATCGAATGCGCCGGGGGCTTCCGGCTTTGAAGATGAAGTAGTTGCGGTTTTGCGCCGGGAGCTGGACAGCTTGGGGGCGATCACCGAGGATAAGATGCGAAATTTGTATCTGGAGCGGAGTGAGAACCGTGAGGTTGGCGGCGGGGAGCGGCTGACGGTTATGCTGGATGCGCATACGGATGAAGTGGGCTTTATTGTGCAGGGGATCAATGCGAACGGGATGTTGCGCATTTTGCCGATCGGCGGCTGGGATACCCGGAATGTATCGGCGCAGAGGGTGCTGGTGCGGGTGACGGCTACGGACGACGAGGCGGTTGCAGGCTGTGGGGCGGCTACAGACGGATGTAGCAGCAATATCGGTACATTTGCCCGCAAATATGCCTACGTCCCGGGTATTACAACCAGCAAGCCGCCGCATTATTCAACCGCCGAGGAACAGCGCCAAGTCCCCAGCTTTGACACGATTTTAGTCGATGTCGGTGCCAATAGTTGCGAAGAAGCCCGGGCGCTCGGCATTGATATCGGTGTGCCTATAGTGCCCGATGTTACTTTTACGTACGATGCGGCGCGGGATATCGCCGTCGGCAAGGCTTTTGATTGCCGCTCTGGCTGTGCGACCCTCGTGACGACTCTGCGCGAACTGGCCGGAGAAACGCTGGACGTCAATGTTGTTGCGGCATTTTCGACCCAAGAGGAGGTCGGTCTCCGCGGAGCGAAGGTTACGGCCGAGCGCGTGTGCCCCGACGTCGCAATTGTCTTTGAGGGAACTCCCGCTGACGACAACTTCCGCGATACTTATACTTCGCAAACACGTCTCGGCGGCGGCCCCATGTTGCGCCACATGGATCGCAGCATGATTACCCACCCGCGTTTCCAGCGCTGGGCGCTAGATGTTGCGCAGCGCCATGGTCTTCCGCATCAGGCGGCCGTTCGCGAAGGTGGCGGTACCAACGCCGGTGCGATTCATCTGAGTTCGATGGGAGTGCCGGTTATTGTGTTGGGTGTTCCGGCGCGGTACATCCATACGCCTAATTCGATGAGTCGCCTGGATGATCACCTGGCAACGGTGGAGCTCGCGAAAACATTGTTGCGCGAGCTGAACAACGAAGTCTTTGCGCTGTTGTAAGCGGCTACCGGTGACGAAGCTGGTAAGCAGCTGCCGATGACGAAGCTGGAAAAATGGCTGAGAGTAAGGCAAAGACGCAACTAAATGCAGGCAGGGTTCGGGACAAAGCTAAGTGCAGGGTTCGGGACGAAGCTGAAAAAGTGCCCGCAAAAGTGGCATTAGAGGGGTAATTGTGCTAAAATCCCACTGTTGCGCGCCCGAAAAGGAATGCTACTGCAAAAAAGAAATAAATGCCGCAGATAAGGCAAAAATGCAGGTAGAATGCAGAGAGAAAACAAAGAGAAAGTAAAGAGAAGATAGAAAGGCATAAAATAAATATGGCCACAGCACAGAAGAAGACAATTAAAGATATCGATTTGAAGGGTAAACGTGTAATTGCCCGTGTGGATTTTAACGTGCCACAGGACAAGAGCACTGGGGAAATTACCGACGATAAGCGAATTAGAGCGGCTCTGCCGACGATCCGCTACATGCTCGACGAAGGAGCAGCGGTTATTTTAGTTACACACTTGGGGCGTCCCAAGACCGGCTTCGATGCAAAGTTTTCGCTGGCACCGGTTGCTCGTCGCCTGGGCGAATTGCTCGACCGGCCGATCGAACTGGCTGCCGACGTAATCGGCCCCGATGCCGACTCCAAAGTCGCCGCCCTCAAGCCGGGCGAGGTTCTCCTGCTCGAGAATGTGCGCTTTCATAAGGAAGAGACCGCCAACGACCCGGCTTTCGCCCGCAAACTTGCCTCCTATGCCGATGTCTACGTCAATGATGCGTTCGGCACGGCGCATCGCGCTCACGCCTCAACCGCCGGACTTGCGAGCTTCCTCCCGGCAGTGAGCGGTCTGCTGATTCAGAAAGAACTTGAGGTCATGGGCGGCGCTCTGGCGGATCCGGCTCGCCCTTTTGTTGCCATTCTTGGCGGCGCAAAAGTATCCGATAAAATCGGTGTAATCGAAAATCTGCTGAACAAAGTCGACACCCTGATCATCGGAGGTGGCATGGCCTACACCTTCTTGGCCGCTAAAGGTGGAAGCGTGGGCAAGTCCCTGCTCGAAGCCGACAAGATCGAACTCGCCGCCGCTATTATGGAAAAGGCCGCCGCCAAGGGCGTTGAGCTTCTCCTGCCCGTCGACAATGTCGCAACTTGGGAATTTGCCGCCGACGCCGAGGCGCAGGTTGTCGCCTCCGCCGCAATCCCCGACGACATGATGGGCCTCGACATCGGACCCGAAACCAGAGAATTCTTCAGCGCCGCCATCGCCAAGGCCGGAACCATTGTCTGGAACGGACCGATGGGCGTGTTCGAGTTCCCGCGCTTTGCCGAAGGAACCCTCGCAGTTGTCAAAGCTGTCGCCGCGGCTGATGCCGTTTCGATTATCGGCGGCGGAGACTCTGCCGCAGCCGTCGAGCAGATGGGTTATGCCGACCAAGTAACGCACATTTCCACCGGCGGCGGCGCCTCCCTGGAATACCTCGAAGGCAAGGTTCTCCCCGGAGTCGACTGCCTGATGAACGCCGACAATCGCCGCCATTTCGTGGCCGGCAACTGGAAAATGAACCTCGGCCTGCCCGCCGAAGTCACCGCATATGTAGAAGGATTCAAACCGCTAGTTACCGATGCCGACGCCGACATCGCCCTCGCCGTGCCCTTTACCGGACTGCAGGCCGCTCTAGACGCCGCCGCTTTCAGCAACGTGCGCATCGCCGCCCAGAATTGCTACTCCGTGGCCAGCGGCGCCTACACTGGTGAAGTTTCGCCGGAAATGCTGGCAAAGATGGGAGTTCGTCACGTAATCATCGGGCATAGCGAGCGCCGCGAGTATTTTGCCGAGGACGACTTCGTCGTGAACAAAAAGGTCAAGGCCGCCCTTGAATGGGGCTTGCAGCCGATTATCTGCTGCGGTGAAACCCTGTCTCAGCGCGAAGCCGGTGAAACCGAGGCTCTCGTGACCGGGCAAATCCGTGCCGCCTTCCAAGACATCCCCGCCAGCCGCCTGTCGCAGATTACCATCGCCTACGAACCGATCTGGGCGATCGGTACCGGCGTGGTCGCGACCGACGAGCAGGCGCAGGAAGTCTGCCACCTGATTCGCGGTCTGCTCACCGATCTCTACGGCAAGGATGCCGACGTCGTGCGTATCCAGTACGGCGGAAGCGTCAAGCCCGACAATGCGGAGGGGCTCTTCGCCCAGCCGGATATCGACGGCGGACTGGTCGGCGGCGCATCACTGAAGCCCGTGGACTTTGCGAAGATTTGCCGGGCCTAGGGCCGAATAACCGGATGGTGCCGGGCGCCGCGGCAATAACCGAAGATTTGCGGGACCTAGGGCCGAATAACCGGATGGTGCCGGGTGCCGCGGCAATAACCGAAAATTTGCCAAGCCTAGGGACATAAAACCGGGTAAGGTGTGGGGCACCGGTAACAAACAGCCGAACGAGTGACGAGTGCTGACAGTCGGCGAAAACAATATTAACGTAAAGCAGCTCGGCGGAGGGAGGGATCTTCAGCCGAGCTGTTTGCTTTATTTTAGATAGAAGCGAGGAGAGCAGATGAATCTTTTAACCGGCAAATTAAAGGAAGTTCTGCAGTCCGTCCTGCCGATCGTGATTATCGTTATACTGTTGCACTTCCTGATCACGCCGTTGCCGGGCAATTACTTCGGCCGCTTCCTGGTCGGATCGCTACTTCTCATTCCCGGGTTGACGATTTTCCTGATCGGTGTTGATCTGGGTGTGGCACGAATGGGAATGGTCATCGGGCACGAGCTCGTCAACCTCGGTAAGTTCTGGCGTTTCGCGATATTGGCAACATTCCTGGGTTTTTTGATTTCGATCGCCGAGCCGGACCTGCACATTCTGGCCGGCCAAGTCGAGCAGGGAACCGGGGGGCTGGTCAATGCTTTTCAGCTGATCATTTACGTTTCCATCGGCGTCGGCATTATGATCGCTACCGGCCTGCTTCGCATACTCTACCGCAAATCAATTAAATTGCTTTTCCTGGCAATTTACCTACTTATTCTCCTTCTTTCGTACCTGGCTAACAACGAGTTCATTGCCTTCGCCTTCGACGCATCAGGAGCGACCACGGGCGCGATGACGGTACCGTTCATGCTGGCTCTGGCCGCGAGCGTCGCCTCGCGCAAGAAGGACAGCATAGCCTCGGAAAGTGACAACTTCGGTCTGGTCGGCCTGGCTTCGAGCGGCGCGATCATGGGCTGTCTGGCGATGGCGATCATCATGGGTAATCCCAAGCCCGAGGCGGCGGAGCTCATCGAAACCGAAGCGCCGCGCAGCTTTTTTGAACCTTTCCTGCTCAGTCTCGGCGAATCCGCCTGGCATGTCGCGGTGGCATTGTTGCCGGTCATTATCGCATTTTTCGTTGTCAACTTTGCCAAGGCGAAGCTGGACCGCCGGGAACTGCGCCCGATCATTCTGGGCAATATTTACGCTTATGTCGGCTTGGTGCTCTTCCTGGCCGGCGTTAACGGCGGTTTTCTGGATGCCGCCCGTGTCATAGGCCGCGAGTTGGCCACGCACAGCCAGGTGATCATCCTGATCGTTGGTTTTGTTGTGGGTTTGGTCACAATCCTTGCCGAGCCTGCTGTCAGCGTCCTCACTCACAATGTACGCGACATCACCGGCGGATCGGTGCAGCGCCGCCCCGTCCTCATCGCGCTCAGCCTCGGCGTCGGTGCCGCCGTCGCTCTCTCACTTCTCCGTATCCTTATACCCGACGCTCAACTCTGGCACTTCCTTTTACCCGGCTACATCATCGCCCTCGG
>JAAZIX010000125.1 GCA_012800655.1 Clostridiaceae bacterium
CGCTGTTTTAAGGGGTTCGTGAGTACGTTTCCGGCAACTTTGCAGGTTGTGTCCCAATGGAGATCGTTGCCGGAAGCGGCACGGGGACAATAGTTGCAAACTTGCCGAAGGACCCGTGCTGTAGGGGGGCAACTCAGCAATATGGAGGCCCGGTAAGGCCACTAAAAATATATAATGAATAAACCGCTGAAATGCCGGGAATGACGGCAGAAACACAGAAACGGCAGAGATGCCGCGTAGAAACAGCGGAGACGCCGCGCAAAAACAGCGGAAACGCCGGGAATGACGGCGGAAATACGGAAAGGACACAAACATGAGTACTGCAGAACAGAGTAAGAGGTTGGCCGGCCGCCGCGCCTGCGAGCAAATCCGCGACGGACAGATAATCGGGCTCGGAACCGGTTCGACCGTCTATTACGCGATTCAGCGTCTGGCCGAGATGATTGCCGAAGGCTTGAAGGTCACTGCCGTCTGCACCTCGCTGCAGACCGAGCGCCTGGCCCGCGCCGGGAATATCCCTCTCGTCGACTTCTTCTCCGTCGAAGCCGTGGATCTGACCATTGACGGGGTGGATGAGGTCTGTCCCGAATTTCACGGCATCAAGGGCGGCGGCGGCGCGCTCTTCCGCGAAAAGCAAGTCGCCAATATCAGCCGTCAAGTTACCTGGGTAATGGACGATAGAAAACTCGTCAACCAACTCGGCGCCTTCCCTCTGCCGATCGAAGTCGCCCCCTTCGCCGCCGCCTCTCTCTTACGCCGACTGACTGCGGACGGGTTCACCCCGCGCCTCCGTCTCAAGAAGGGCGGCCAACTGAGCTACGCGGCCAATCCTCCGTCATTGGACGAACAAATCTCCTTCCTGATCGCCGCCGGAGCCGACCCTTTCCTCCGACCCGTCAATACTTGCGCATCTGCCGTCGAAACGAACGAAGCCGCAGGATCCGTGTCCGGCGCAGAAACAACTTCCGTTACCGACTGCAAGCCCGTCGACCTGATCGAACTCATCCGCGCCCGCAGCATCCTCGAGCTCACGGACAACGGCAACTACATATTCGACCTGCTGAGCCCCGAGCCGGGCGCCGACCTGATCGCCGATCCGGTCGCACTGGAACGCAGACTCAAGCATTACCCGGGAGTGCTGGAGACCGGAATCTTCCTCAACGGTAGTAGCCGTGTCATCGTCGGCCACGCCGACGGGCAAATCAGTGAGCGGAGCAATCCGAATTTTTGACTTATAGAAAGAGAGCGATTCACATGGACATCAATCAACGCCGCCGCCTCATCGCCGTCGCCGCCGGGCGCGAGCCGGCCGATCTCGCCATCACAAATTGTCAAATCGTCGATGTCTTTCGCGCCGAGATCTTCTCCGGCGCGATTTTGATTGCGGACGATCGGATCGCCGCCGTTCTCCGCACCGACGCGGACACGGACGCCGACAGCATCGCGGAGGCCGGCGAAACGGTCGCCGGCATCGCCGAATCCGTCAAATCGGCGGCCGGAGTTTATGGCACCGATAACATTACGGCTGCCATCAAATCTGCGGCCAGTCTCTATGACGCCGGCGGCGCTTATGTAGCCCCCGGCCTGATTGACAGCCACATCCATATCGAGTCCTCTTTCGTCACGCCCGAAGAATTCGGTCGGCTCGTTGTCCCGCACGGCACAACCACGGTCATCGCCGATCCCCATGAAATAGCCAACGTCGGCGGACTGCCGGCTTTGCGATACATGATCAGGGCGGCGAATCGCACCGCTTTGGATATAAAGTACATGCTGCCCTCATGCGTGCCGCCTTCGCCGCAGGAAGAATCGGGGGCGCGCCTCGATGCCGACGACCTCGCCGTGCTCGCCGACGATCCCGCTATCCTCGGCCTGGGCGAGTTCATGGATTATCCCGGCGTTATCAATACGCATCCCAATGTTATGGCGAAGCTCGATCTCGCCCACTCCCGCGGCATGACGGTTGACGGCCATTCTCCGGGTGTGGCGGGGCGCGATCTCGACGCCTACGCCGCGGCCGGTATCAGTACCGATCACGAATGTTCGACTCAGAGTGAAATGCTCGATCGCCTGTCGCGCGGCATGTACGTCCTGTTGCGTCACGGTTCGGCGACTCTCGATCTGGCAAATCTGGTCGGCGCGGTCACGCCGCTGAACAGCCGCCGCTGTCTCATCTGCTCCGATGACCGCCAGCCGCGCACTATTCTCGAAAAGGGACATCTCGAGGAGCATCTGCGGCTCTGCGTCGCGGGCGGGCTCGACCCGGTGGTTGCCCTGCAGATGGCTTCGCTCAACGCCGCCGAGTGCTACGGCCTAAATGACCGCGGAGCGATTTGCCCCGGACGGCGCGCCGACCTCGTGCTCTTTGACAACCTTATCGACTTCACTGTGGCGGCTACGTTTATTCGCGGTCGCCGGGTCGCCGAGCGCGGCCGTTATCTGCCGCAGTTTGAGCGCGAACCGATCGCCCCCGTGGCAAGCAGCATCCGGGTGCGCGACTTTAGTGTTAAGCGGCTCGCGCTTCCGCTCAAATCCGCCACCGCCAAGGTTATCGATATTCTCCCCGGCGGCGTCGTGACCGGCAAAGGTACGGCGACGGTCTCCCGCGACGAAGCGGGGCGTTTCGTCTACTCCCCCGACAGCGATATCGTCAAAATCGCCGTCGTCGAACGACATCGCAATACCGGGCGCGTCGGGCTCGGTCTCCTGCGCGGCTACGGAATCCGCCGCGGCGCGGTCGCCTTCTCCGTCGCCCACGACACCCACAACATCATCGTCGCCGGTGTGAATGATGCCGATATGGCGCTGGCCGTCGAAACCTTAATTGACCAGGGCGGCGGCGCCGCTCTCACCCTGGATGGCAAAGTCATCGGCAGTCTACCGCTACCCGTCGCCGGCCTCATGAGCGATCGCACCGGAGATTGGGTCGCCGCCCACCTCGACGAACTCTTCGATCTTGCCGTCAATCGGCTCGGCATCTCTCCCGACGTCGACCCGCTACTGACCCTGGGCTTTATGTCGCTGACCGTTATTCCGGAGCTGAAAATCACCGACCGCGGACTCTTCGATGTCGCCGCCTTCAAGCACACCGGTATAGACGCGAATTAGCCGTAATTTGCGGGCAGCATCGTAAGTTCCTTGGGTCACACTTCTGCCTTGGACCACACTTCTGTCTTGGGGCACACTTCTCCCTCGGGAGGGGAGTAGTTTTCGGTCAAATTTGCAGATACAACACCACTCCCTTTTGAAAAAGCGGGAGAAAAGCCGCAAGTTCGCCCAAAATAGTACCTTTTTCACAACACCTGCTTATTTCCGCCTCTTTTGACCTGTATTTGAGGTGCGAAATGTGTTGTAGTTGTAATTTGGGCCAATGACTACAACCGACGACCAGTAGCAACAACCGTTCTCTACAACCCAACTCCACAACCTATCAATAACCAGCAAATATTTCACCCCCCAATTATTCCCGCCTCTCCGGCTCTCCCGGTTTCCCAGTTTTCGCCCCGTTTTTCAGTTCCGACACCCTCTAAATCCCTATCCCAGCCAAAATCTCACCCCCAACGCCCCAAAAACCCTATCCCAACCAATTTTTCAGATCCAGCACCTTTGCCAGGGTGTCGGATCTGCATTTCCGGGGAGAATTAGCGGAATAGCGGGCGAGGGTCTATCTCGCAACCCGTTTTTCAGTTACGACACCCTCTAAAAACTCCTCCCAAACAATTTTTCAGATCCAGCACCTTCGCCAGGGTGTCGGATCTGCATTTCCGGAGAAGAATAGGGAACCGGATCTGGTTTTTTTGGGCAGGTTGGTTCAAGAGGGGATTTCACGGTGCCGGATCTGAAAAAATGGGGCGAGTAGTAGGGGGGGGGATTATCACAGACTAGTAACAACTTAATTCCGCAAACTGCCGGCTTTACGCAGAATTTACTGCGTTAAAAACGGTTCACAGCGTTAAATTTGCGTTAAATTTTTTGGCATCATTGACAAGAAACACGCATTGAGTCACACTCGACGTATGTGCAATATTGCTATAAGCAAGATGCAAGAGTCAAAGAAAAGAAAAAATTAGAAAGTGAGATTAATCATGAAACCTAAGGTAGAACTAAGAGGCATGAGGCACAAGTCGATTTTCCCCTTGCTGATCATCGTCTGCGTGCTGTTGATACTCAGCTTCATCACAACTCTCGCCCCGGTGGTGGCGGACGGTCCGGTCGATGTCGGCTTTGCGATCAGCAGAGCGACGGGAGGAATACAGTACAACGGCGGGAAGGCAATTCTGTCGGGGATCGGCGTTCCCGGCGGTTCAATGGAATGGGATAACACCAGCGCCAACAATCCACGAGTCATCCAGTTGTCTTCCACATATAGCCCCGATAACACCAATGTCTTCACTTTCACACAACGTCTCCCCTCTCCCGTTAACTGCGTGCCGGGCGGCACACTCCACTTTAAGTTCAATGCGGCTGGGAAGCTGGTCGA
>JAAZIX010000126.1 GCA_012800655.1 Clostridiaceae bacterium
TATTCATTGCCCATGACCTGAGCGTGGTGCAGTATATGAGTGACCGAATCGCGGTCATGTATCTGGGCAAGATAGTAGAAACCGGCACTTCGGACGAACTGTACAACAACCACCTGCACCCCTATACACAGGCGCTGCTTTCCGCGGTGCCGGTACCGGTTGTCGGTCAGAAGAAGCAAAGGATTGTTTTGCCGGGCGATATTCCGTCTCCTCTGAGACCGCCGTCCGGTTGTCGTTTCCATCCCCGTTGCGAACACTGTATGGAAAAATGCCGCACGTCTGAGCCGCCGCTCGTTTGGGTCGACGGAGAACACGAAGTGGCCTGTCATCTGTACGCGTCCGCCGAGGAAACCAACGTTCGCTCAGAAAAGGACAAATGTGTGGCTTCGGTATAATAGCGGTCGCGAGTAGTATGGCTGATATGGACGTAAGCCGGGAGTGGGAACCCTGGTTGGAATGGCAGAGTGGTCGCCGGACGGACACGGGTGGTATAATCAGTTTGGATGATCTGTCGCCCGAAGCTGATTTGTTGTAGTTCCGGGCTCGTTTCGGCTCGCCGCGCTTCATCGGCTCGGCTGTGTTGGACGGGGTCGAGATTGAATAGTAGTGGGAGATTGGATTGAAAACAAAAATAACAACAAGGAGAGATGTTTTATGAGAAAAGGTATGGTGCCGGCTTTGGGCACACCGCTGGATGAGCAGGGGAACCTGCTGGCGGAGAGTTATGAAAAGCAGATCGAGCGCATGATCGAAGCTGGTTCGGTGGCATTGCTTTGCATGGGTTCTATGGGACAGCAGGCTTTTATTCGCAATGAAGTCTGCGTTCAAGTGGCCGAAACGGCGGTTAAAGCTACACGGGGCAGAGTGCCGATTTTTGTCGGTGTAATGGACAATTCGATTGTGCGAGCCAAACAGCGTGTGGCTTCTATGGAGCATTTGGATATAGATGCGTTCGTATCTACCACACCTTATTATGAAATAGACACGCAGGCTCAGGTGCTTCATTATTTCCGAGAGGTCGCGGCATCTACCAAGCATGGCCTGATTCTTTACGATTTGCCCGGTGTTACCAAATTCAAGATCACGTATGACATGGTTTGCAGTCTGCATCGAGATGTTCCCAATCTGAAGGGTATCAAGTCGGCCGATCTCAATATGTTGCGCAAAATCAGACTCAATCCGGAAATGTGCGGAATGAAGATTTACTACTCCGGTCTGGACAGCTTCGACATCGCTTATCTCTGGGGAATCGGCAATGTGCTGGACGGTATGCCGACCTGTACGCCGGTCAATACGGAGAAGATGATGCGGGCTCTCGATGCCGATGATTACGTAGAGGCGGCACATTATCTCGATAATATCATTGCTCTGCGGGATTTCTTCCTGGACAACGATCTGTGGCCGTGCTACAGTGCCGCGATGAATATGCTGGGCTTTGCCGGTAAGCATGCCCCCGACTGGGCGCTTCCGCTGTCCAAGGAAACAGAGGCGGCCGTACTGGCGGAAATGCAGCGAATAGGCGAGCTATGAGATAATTTTCAGAGTGCAAGCCTACGCTTGATTCGGTCGGAACGGAAACGACCGAAGCGGTTGCTCCTGTAGCTTCTGAGACCCGGTGTGTCAGTCTTCGACACACCGGGTTTATTGTGTTTATTTATCTCTTTATGTGAGGCGCTACACTGCGACCTTGTCTCAATTGCTTTTTTCGGGTAAAGAGGCTAGAATAAAAATGTGTTTTGTGTGGAGGTGAGATGTCGGCGGCAACTGCGGCGGACGGGAGCCGAAACAATAAAAACTAAATAACGCTTTGGAGGAACAATATGCCGCATAAGATTAGTGATGAATGTATTATGTGCGGGGCTTGCGTTGATGCCTGCCCGGTGGAGGCCATTTCCGAGGGCGATACACAGTATAATATCGACCCCGAACTTTGCATTGACTGTGGTGCCTGTACGGATGCCTGCGCGGTCGGAGCTATTTCCGAAGAGTAGAAACGTACGTCACAAAAATAAAAGCGGGACAGACGTCGATCTGCCCCGTTTTTTATGTGTTGTTTCTGAATGCTTTCGGTGGCATGCCATAGGTTCGGCGGGATGTGCGCAAGTCGCCGCTATTGGTGTTTGCGATATTCACTCGGTGAGGTTCCACAGGCACGGTTGAAGGCAACGTAGAATTTTTGTCCGTCACCGAAGCCGCAGCGCAGGGCGATCTCGGTTATAGGCAAATTGGTTCCGCTGAGCAGACGTTTGGCTGCATCGATGCGTGTCGATAAGAGGAAGTCGGAGAAGGTGCGGTTCAGCGTACTGCTGAACAGGGCACTGAGATAACTATAGTTTATGTGGAAACGCTCGGAAACGGAGCGTAAACTCAGCCGGGAGTCGCTGTAGTTGCGAAGAATATAGGTCGTGATTTCGTCCAGTATATGTCCGGAACCCGAAAACTCGGCCGGGAGTATTTCCTTGAGTCTGACAATCGCTCGGACGACTAGGTCGCGACACTCGGTAAGTGTCTGTCCGTCAATGAGCGGCGCTTGCGGCAACAATTCATCCTCAGGCATTAGAGATTGATAATGCGAATAAATAATATTGACCAGCTGCTGGCTGAAGTTGTGTGCCGAACCGCGCGATATCCGCTCCGCCCGTTCGCGCAGTCGGTCAAAGACTTCCGTGATGTACCCCTTTATATCTTCTGTTCCGCCGCGCAAAAACAAGTCATAGATGGTACGGGGTGCGCCGGTCAATATGTCGCGTAGAAAAATATCCGTCTCACGGTCGATGTCATCCGTCGAGATCGCATGAGCGGATAAAATTCTTATGCGATCGAACTTATCGGAAGTATCGGCAAAAAAGCGTATATGGAGGAATCTCTCTATGCTCAGATTAAGAAATTCCGCGAGGTTGTCTTCTGTATGATTTGGTGAGGCGAGGGCGATGTCCAGGGGGACTGAGAAGCTCTGTCGCAGTGCAGATAAAGCAAGCGCCGTCTCTTCCTGTGAGCTCTCAAAAACAGCTACTAAACAGCCGCGATGACGAAAGAGAGAGAGACAGCTGTCGTGTGACTCCAGGCTCTCGGTCAGCTGCGGCCAGGTATTGCGTGCCTGGGTCTCCGTCGTTATTTCGTCTTCTTCCGGGGCGGGGCAGATCAGGGCGATCTGCCAACTCCGTGCCGCCTTGCACAGTTCATCGGTGAGCTCGCTGTCGCTGTGAAAGCTACTGCTATCGGCCAATATATTGCGGATCAGCAAGGCTCGCCACATCGGCTGTCTGTCGAGATTCGCCCTTATGTCATCGACGCTTGCAGCTGCTCGGACGACTTGGTTTTCTCGCACAATCCGTAGAACTCGGATTAGTTCGTCAGTATCGACCGGCTTGAGTAGGTAATGTTGTACGCCGTACGACATAGCGGTTTGAGCATAACTGAAATTATCGTAAGCCGAGAGAACAACGACCTCGCTTTGCGGACTGACCTCGGCCAGACGCTCTAACAGTTGGAGCCCGCTCATGCTCGGCATCTCGATATCGCTAATAACCAGCGCGGGGCGCAGTTCGACGATGGCAGTCAGTGCTTCGGCGGCATCGGTGAAAGCTCCCGCTATTGTGAAGCCCTGTTTCTCCCAGTCGATAATACGGCGGAGTCCGTTTAGAATGCGAATTTCGTCGTCGACGAGGACGACGCCCAGCAGTTCGCTCGGTTTGGAAGTAATCCGCGGTGCGGAATTTTCCTTAGATCCGCCGGCGCTTTTATTCAACCGCTTCGTCATTTTCCGTTCTCCCTTTGGCAAAATACTCGTCCGTTGTGAGGACGGGAATATTGAGCGAAACTGTTGTTCCTACAGCTTCGTGACTGTCCAACTTAAGATGATAATTATCACCGAAGGCCAGGCGCAGACGATCGTTGACGTTGACCAGACCAATAGAGGGCTGACTGGGGCGGGTAAGGGGAGAACGGGAAAGGTCAGCCCGCAGTTCGGCCAAGCGAGCCTCGGACATGCCGCGTCCGTTATCGCTAACTGTGAATATAACTTCTTCGCCGTCGATCCGTCCATGCAGTGTTATATGACCGCCGCTACGCATTTGCCGGATGCCGTGCTGATAGGCATTTTCGACCAGCGGCTGTAGGATCAGGCGCAGAGTGTAGAGTTCGTAAATCTCCGGTGCGACATCAATATCCATCGCATGACGGTCGCCGAAACGGTAGCGTTGGATTCTGGTATAATCGCGCACATGTTCGAGTTCGGCACGGATTGGAACTAGGTCCTTCAGGCCGCCGGGCACAACGGTATAGCGGAAAATATCGGCGAGAGTTTTGATCTGCTCCGCGATCGAATCTGCCTCGGCCTCAATTGCGGACATACGGATGGTCTCGAGCGTGTTATAGAGAAAGTGTGGATTGATTTGACTCTGAAGTGCGGCGAGTTCGGCCTCGCGCTGACGCAGATTGAGCTTCGCGACATTAATGGTCAGATGTTGCAACCGATCGAGCATGAGGTTGAAATCATTACCCAGCCGACTGATCTCATCGCCGTATACGACCGGGAAACGTCGTTCTATTTCGCCGCTGCTAATTCGGCTCATTGCCCCGGCCATCTCACTGATCCGAGAAACGATGACTCTGGTGGTCAGCCGCACGAAGAGTAGGAAGAGCAGGAACGCCAGGAGGAGAGCGACTATCAGGACTATCTGATATATGCGTGAACCGGCCATTGCGTCGTCCAGCGGTATATGTACGGAAAGTCTCCAGTCGAGATTGTGAACGGTCTGGTAAATGTGCAGAAACTGCCGTCCGTTTATATTACGGATTTTCCAACCCTGTGTGGCTTGATCCGTATCGTCAAAGCCGACGGTCTCAGTATCAACGGTCAATTCGGATGCTCCTTCGTCCCGGTGATATGCGGCGATCAGATTGTTCTCCCGGTCATATATCCGATAGGTAGCACCTCTGATTGCCCCGGGCTCCTGCGAATAGAGGTGGAAAATATTGCGTAGGAAGCGGTTATTCAGATTAACGATCAAAATGCAGGGTGGATGGAAGGAGATTTGTGTGCCATGAACTGAGGCCACATAGTGGAAAATTCCCGCCTGACTACAGCTCACACTGGGGCTACCTATAAAGCGCCCGCCGATGGAATTGATATAGCGTTCATGGAACAATTCGAGAATTTCTCTGCGCTCCGAGAGAGAGAAACGTCTATCGTTGATTCCAACATAATCATCGGGCTTTTTGAGTAGCCAGACCCCGGAGGCGGAAGGCAAAAGGGAATTTGCCTCTCTAGTAAACAACAGGCGAATTCGTTCAAGACGCGACTCATAATGTTCGGATTCCATATCGCTGGCCAGATAGCGCTGTACGGGCATGCCGGACATCAGGCGTTCTCCGGCCAGGATTAGGGCTGAGGTCTCGCGCTGAATCTCCTGGCGAATAATTTCCAGCATCAATTGGTTATTGGCGATGATCTGACTTTGCAACGAATTTGTCATCAGGCCCCAGGTGAGTGTTACTATGAGAACGAAAGAGAGCAGAATCGGCACGAAGACAAAGACGATCTTGCCCCTAATGCTCAGATTTGCAAAAGCGTTGTAGGCATTCCGTTTTAGAGATCTCATCGTCATAACGGTAATTATAATTCTTTTGTATGATTCATTAAAGAAGGCGGATCAGGTGTTTATTTGTGGTAATAAACAAAGAAAGAAAGAAAGCAACTAAAATATCGGTCTGGTACATTTTGAACGGATATTTTATAGTTACAGTAGTTTCGCATACCAATAATTTGAATTTTACGGTTGCGAAGGAGGAGGAATAAATGAAAAAGCATAAGGGAAGTGCGCGTCACTTTGGTCTTAAGGCATTGTTGATGCTTTTGAGCCTGGTGATGCTGTTTACCACGCTCAGCGCCTGTCAGAGCCCCGGAAAAACCGACGGAACGACGGGTGACGGGGGCGATTCGTATGCCGGACGCAAGCTTGATGTCCTGTTCATGGTCGGCGGACAGGGACAGATGGCTGATCCGATTTTGGCGAAGCTGGAGGAGGTTCTTCCGGGTCTGGAGACAACCGTTGTTTATGACCATCAGGCAAACGAGATCATGCGCAAACGCACTTTGGCCAATGATCCGCCGGATATCTTCGATGTCAACGCACATTTCTACGATCACTATGCCGCTATTAACGAAGGAGTCTGCAAACCCTTGGACTTCCTTTACGACGTTCCGACCGTTAATGACTCCAGTAAAAAGCTTGGTGACATCATTAACTTTGCTATGTTAAATTTCGGCTATGTCGACGGGAAACATTATTGTATGGCGGACACGATCTATACTTCCGGATTGTGGTATGACGCCAATATGTTTAAGGAAAAGGGCTACGCAGTTCCCGAGAGTTGGGATGAGTTCGTCGCACTGGGTGAAAAGGCCAAAGCGGACAGCAAGTATCTGCTGACCTATTCAAGCCGTTACGGTGACGAGTATTTCTATAATTATTGGTTTAACCCGCTCCTCGCCACGATCAATGTCCAGGATTATGGAAGGACCCAGAATCCGGCTCCGGATTCTTGGGATGCACCGGCAGTTAGAAAAGCTCTGGAACTGACCAAGGAGTTGATTGACAAGGGTTATGTCGACACCGTTTCCGGAACTCTGGAAATTACCGAAACCCAGATGGAATTTTGTAACGGAAATATTCTTTTCTATCCCTGCGGATCCTGGCTCGAAGCGGAAATGGCTGGCAACTGGCCGGACGGTTTCGATCTTAAATATCTGCCGTTCCCGCCTCAGAAAAAGGGTGACCCCTCATATCTCCATGTGACCGGTGTGGTCAGTGCCGTTTCGGCTAAGACGAAGAACGAGGATCTGGTCAAAGAGTATTATCGCTACATGCTTTCCGATAAAGAGACGATGGAGAAGGTCGTCGGTATTACCCTGAACGGTTTGCCAGTGAAAAACTTCAGTGCGAACTACGGTAGTCTACTGCCCAAATCGGTTGCCTCCTCCTGGGATGCTATTGACTCGGGTCAGGCCATTGGCTTCCGCGTGATGGCTCCGTCTTTCTATACCAGCCTGGGTGCGACTCTGAAGGATAGGATTGATGGCTTTACATCGGGTGAAATTTCGATTGATGATGTAATTAATGGTCTGAATGAGCAGTATGAGCAGATTCTCGCCGATGATAGTGTGCCCAAGTACGAGTACGATTTGTCGTCTGTTATGGATGCGATTCGCGAGTACAATGAGAACAAGTAATGTGTGAGCTGTTATTGTTCGGGAGGGGAGAATACCCCTCCCGAACAAGTCTTTGAACGACCTCTAAAAATCTGGTTAAGGAGGACGGTATGAAAAACAAGAAAGCGACGGCAACGGTTAAAGAGTTGTTCCGATCTCCCGAGGTTGAACTCGATATCAAGCGGAATCGACGACGGCGGATATTTTTTCTGTTTTACATGACCTTACCGGGATTGGTGGTATATACCATATTCCGTTTCATTCCCACTGTGCTGGGTCTGGTGCTCAGTTTTTTCAATTGGCGTGGAACCTCATTGCAAATGACCTATATTGGCTTCGGCAATTACACCACCCTTTTAAACGATTGGATTTTCTGGCGTTCACTGGGCAACCACCTCTATATCTTTTTGATTAATACTGTCGTCGTCTTCACTCTGGCGATATTGCTGGCAGTGTTGCTGAGTTCCAAGCGTCTGTGGGAACGCGGCTTTTATCGGGTGTTGTTCTTTTTCCCGTCCGTTGTCCCGGTCGTCATCATAAATATTCTGTGGATGAGCGTCCTGAACCCGAACATCGGGCTTCTTAATAGTGTGCTACGTATGATCGGCCTGGAAGGAGAAAATTGGCTGGGTGATCGCGCGGTTGTAAAAAATACGATTATTTTTGTTATGGCCTGGACTTCGTTGGGCTTTTATATGGTGCTGTTTATGGCGGCAATTCTTAATATACCGTCTTCGATTTTCGAGTCGGCGCGCATCGACGGCGCCGGAAGTATCCGCCAGACGTTCATGATAACGATCCCCCTGATTTGGGAACATGTGCGTATGTCGTTGCTGTTCTTCATCGTGACTTCCAGCGGACTCGGTTTTAATATTATCTTTATGATGTCTAAAGGCGGACCAAACCGCGCCTCGGAAATCCTCACAACTTTCATGTACGGCGTTTCTTTCGGCGGCGAAAGCAGATACGGCTACGGCTCGGCAATTGCCTTTTCGATTCTTATAATAACTTCTTTGATAGCGATGCTGATCATGGCTGTGACCAAACGCGAAGTGTATGAGTACTAGGAGGAGGTTGCCATGAGAAAGATGAAACTCAAAAAACGCCGTCGTTCACCGCTAACCTTGAAGGAAATTGTTTCCGGTGTTTTGATTCGTATCCCACTATGGTTTTATGTGATCACGATTATCATTCCTTTCGTTTTTATGGCGATGAATTCGCTCAAAACGAACCAGGAGTTTTATGCCAACTTCTGGGGTTGGCCAGCCGAACCGCAGTGGGGCAATTACACCTTCGGTCTGCAACGTTCCGGCATTTTGGATATGTTCGTTAACACAATTTTTGTTGTGGCCGGTGCCGAAATTGTTAATATATTCACTGCTTCGATGCTGGCCTATGTCATTGCCCGTGGCAAGTTAAAACGGCCCCAACTTCTGTTCGGTTATCTGTTGGTCGGACTGTTGACCCCGGGGATTATCTGTCTGATTCCGGTATTCTTTGTTGCTCTGATACTGCAGATGTATGACACGCGCAGCGTACTGATTCTTGTTTACGCGGCTTTTAACATGGCTTTCTCGGTTTTCGTCATGGTTGCGTTCTTTAAGAGTCTGCCGACGGAACTTGAAGAGGCTGCCGTCATTGACGGCGCCGGCTACTCCCAGACCTTTTGGCGCGTTATGTTTCCGCTGACCAAACCGGGTATAATCACGATTGGTGTTTTCGGCTTTCTCGAGTATTGGAACGATTACCTGTTGGCGATGACTTTGATCAGCACCGAAGCCAAAAAAACGGTGTTCTTAGGCGTGATGAAGATGCAGGCCGCCAACGCCGTCCGCACGGATTGGGGACCGCTGATGGCGGTATGTATTTTCGCGATGGCGCCGGTTATGATCGTCTATGCGATCTTCCAAGGCCGACTGACAGAAGGGTTGACCTCCGGAGCGGTTAAGGGCTAGTATTACCGCGGAGGTAAATATGAAGCCCATTTCTACGGAAAGTTGTTTGAACACGAAAGACAACACGTTTTATCTGGAGGATTTTCTCCTCGATCTGGAGAAGCTTATTAATATCGACAGCGGACGCGGAGCTGCCGAAGGCGCGACACGAGTAGGCTTGATGCTAGCCGAGCCTCTGGTAAAGCGCGGCTGGATTATCGAACGTCATAATCTCTCCCCCAATATAGGCGAGTGCATAGTGGTGAAGAATCGTCAGGCGGAACGTTTTGACGCGCTGCTCCTCGGTCACGTGGATACGGTCTTCCCCGCGGGAGAATCCGCCGAATGTCCTTTTTACCGCGACGAAGAGCGGGCCTACGGACCAGGCGTTTATGATATGAAGCAGGGGTGCTTGGCCGTGGTTCATTCGCTGTTGGCTATGTCGCCGCAGACGAACGAAGCGCTTAATATCGCCGTGATCTTTAACACGGACGAGGAAATTTCCAGCGTCTATTCCACTCCATTAATTAAATCTTATGCCGAGCGTAGCGAATACGCCTTCGTTTTTGAGCCGTCCATGGAGAACGGCGGTCGCTGCATCGAGCGCAAGGGGATTCTACGTTCCACCTTCCAATTCGAGGGCAAAGCCTGCCACTCCGCTCTCATGCTTACCGATGACGGCAGATCCGCGATCGCCGAGATGGGCTATTGGATAGCCGCTCTGTCGGAATTGAACAGTAAGGAGACCGGAACTTCGGTCAATCCCGGAATTGTCAAGGGCGGAAAAGCGGCGAATATAGTCGCAGACTTCGCGGAACTGACGATAGATGTTCGTATTAAGACCCTTGAGGAGCAGGATAAAGTACTCGCCGTGTTGGACTCATTGGCGGAACATGCCCGTTCCGTCGGCATAATCGTGACCGAAGTTGACCGCCGTACGCGTCCCCCGTGGATGCCCGATGAGCGCACCAAGCGCTATGCTGAGCATTTGCGAAAGCTTTCGCTTAGTATGGGAATACCCTTTGAAATTCGGGTAGGTTGGGGCGCTTCCGACGGCAATACCGCCGCCAATTGCGGAGCGATTACAATTGACGATTTGGGCCCGGGCGGAGACCATGCGCATACCGCGGACGAGTATATGCTACTTGCCGACGTTGAACCGAATGTACGCTTTTTCCATGCTGTTCTTGAGGATTTGGCTCAACTGAAGGCGGCGCAATAATACAGCTGCCCCAACGGGGCTTAGATGAGGTGAGTATGCTGGCTATTTCTGCCGATAGTTGTTTCAATACAAAGGATGATACGTTTTCTACGGAGGATTTTCTCCTGGATCTGGAAAAGCTGGTTAATGTCGACAGCGGGCGCGGAGCTCCCGAAGGCGGAACCCTGATGGGTTCGATTCTGGCCGAACCGTTGGTAAAACGGGGCTGGCTGATCGAACGCCACAATCTCTCGCCCAATATAGGTGAGTGCGTAGTGCTGAAGAATCGTCAGGCGGAGCGTTTTGACGCCCTGCTCCTCGGGCATATGGACACGGTCTTTCCGGCGGGAGAGGTTGCGAAGCGACCCTTTACCCGCGACGAAGAACGGGCCTACGGCGTCGGCGTTTACGATATGAAGCAGGGATGTTTGACCATAGTGCACACATTGTTGGCCCTGTCGCCCGAGGCGAACGAAGAGCTTAATATCGCCGTGATTTTTAACACCGACGAGGAAATTTCCAGCATTTATTCCACTCCTTTGATCAAATCTTACGCTAAGCGTAGCGACCATGCCTTTGTTTTGGAACCGTCCGCGCAGGAGGGTTACCACTGTATTGAACGCAAGGGAATTTTGCGTGCCACTTTCCAATTTGCGGGCAAGGCCTGTCACTCCGGCAGTATGTTCACCAAAGACGGCAGGTCCGCGATCGCCGAGATGGCCTATTGGATCGTTGCTCTGTCGGAATTGAATAATAGGGAAACCGGCACTTCGGTCAATCCCGGGATCGTCAAGGGCGGGAAAGCGGCGAATATTGTTGCCGACTTCGCTGAACTGACCATAGATGTTCGCATTAAAACCCTTGAGGAGCAGGACAAAGTGCTCGCTAAGCTGGCGGATCTGGGTGAACACGCCCGTTCCGTCGGCATAACCGTGACCGAGGTTGACCGCCGCACGCGTCCTCCGTGGGTGCCCGATGAACGCACCAAGCGTTATGCCGAGCATTTGCGCGAACTTTCACTCGGTATGGGCCTGCCTTTTGAACTAGAGCCCGAGGCGCGCGGGGGAGGTTCGGACGGCAATACCGCCGCAAATTGCGGCGCGATTACAATCGACGGCTTGGGCCCTACCGGTGACCACGCGCATACCGTGGATGAATACATGCGTCTCGACGGCATCGAGCCTAGCATCCGCTTTTTACACGCGATACTTGAAGATTTGGCGCAACTGAAGACGGCGCAATAATATAAACGCCCCAACGGAGGTTACCATGAAGATTACGGCAGTCGGCGATTGCGCGATACAAAAACGTTTACCTAAGTACTATGACGGTTTCGAAGCGGTACGGGATTATATCCTGCGCGGGGATGTCCGTTTCTTTAATTTGGAGACCACGGTCTGTGAGGACTGCTACGCGGGCGCCATCAGCGGCGGTACCTGGTTGCGCACTTCACCGGATGTTTTGGCGGATGTTCTGGAATATGGCTTTAACGTAACCACTCCGGCCAACAACCATTGCATGGATTATGACCGCCCCGGCTTTTTGCAGACCCTGGACAATTTCAAAAAGCTGGGCCTGCCCTATAGCGGCGGCGGCCGGAGCCTGGCCGAGGCTTCCCGTCCGGTATATTTGGCGACTCCCGCGGGAAGAGCCGCCGTGATCTCCTGCGCGTCGAGCTACCCGCCCGGCGCCGAAGCCGGGGAGCAGTCCCGGGATCTGCCCGGTCGACCCGGCATCAATCCTCTGCGCACCGAAAAGACAGTCTATGTGTCCCAAGATGACCTGGATCGCCTCGCGCAAATCGCTGATGCGACGAAATTAAACGCCTATGAAAAAATCATCCGTGCCGAGGGTTACCTGCCGCCGGAAGAGCCGGGTACATTGGAGTTCTGCGAGACCGTTTTTAAGGTCGGAGAACCCGGAATCAGTTATACTCTGTCCGAGACCGACATGACAAGAATCGAGCGTTCCATTCAAGATGCGAAATTCCAGGCGGATGTGGTGCTGGTGTCGATACACAACCATCGGATCTGCGGCGACAGCAAAGAGGAAGTGGGGAACTTCCTGCGGGAATTCGCTCATCGCTGCATTGATGCCGGAGCCCATGCGGTTATCGGCCACGGGCCCCATCTATTGCAACCGGTAGAGATATATAAAGGATTGCCCATTTTCTATTCTTTGGGCGATTTCATTCTACAGTTGGAGAACTGTGAAATTATGCCCGACGATTATTACCGCAAGTACGGCCTGACGCCCGATGCCGGTATTTACGAAGTATTCAGAACCCGGACCAAGAACTTTACCACCGGTCTACAATATCAACAGGTCATGATGGAGGCCGTGATTCCCTATTTCGAGATCGAGAACGGCGAGCTGAAACATCTGGAAATGTTGCCCGTAGAGTTGGGGTTCGGTATGCCCCATTCCCAAATCGGCTGGCCGAGAGTGGCGGAGGAAGACAGTATTTTGCGGCGTTTGGCGGAAATGTCGGCGCCGTTCGGCACAAAAATGCGCATCAAAGACGGGAAAATCATTGTGAAAATATAGGCAATTAGCATCTATTTTATTTGCAATCAGATTGTCGAGTGGTACAATATATATAAATATCCTATAAAAGGAGATGTCTATGTTGTACCCAATTTTAACGGAGACCAGAACAGTCCAGCCTCTGAACGGGATCTGGAAGTTCATGGTGGACACGGAGGAAAAGCCGGTAGATGTGCAGAAGCCATTGCCGACTCGTCGCACGATGGCTGTCCCCGGATCGTTCAACGACCAGGGTGTAACGCGCGATATTCGCATGCATTGCGGTTTTGTCTGGTACGAGCGCGAGTTTACGGTTGCTCGGAACCTGCTTGACCAGCGGATTATGCTACGGATCGATGCGGCCACGCATGAGGCGGATGTTTACGTCAACGGCGAATTCCTGATGCACCACAAGGGTGGCTTCCTGCCTTTTGAAGGTGAGATCAACTCTCTGATCCGACCGGGCAAAAATCGCCTGACAATTCGGGTCAGCAACCTGCTCGACTACACTACATTGCCGGTCGGCAATTACTCGGAGACAGTCGATGCCGACGGTCGAATTCGTCGCAAAGTCAGCGAGAATTTCGACTTTTTCAATTATGCCGGACTGAGCCGCTACGTGCGTCTCTACACAACGCCGCGCACCTATATCGAGGATATCGCCATTACTTACGATGTTGACCTGGAAGCCGCTCGGGCGCGGGTTAATTTCGCTGTTGAAGCAAAGGGCGATTACGATAGGGTTAAAGTACGGGTCGTTGACGAAGCCGGCGTCGAGGTCGCGGCGGGCTCTTCCGACGGCAAGGCGGATATTTCCGTCACCATCGAGAACCTGCGGCTCTGGCAGCCCCTGAACGCTTACCTGTACAACGCGAACGTCGAGCTTTATAAGGGCGATGAACTCGTCGACGCCTATGATGAGCCGTTCGGAGTGCGTACGGTGGAGGTGCGGGGACTTCAGTTCCTGATCAACGGTCAGCCCTTCTATTTCAAGGGCTACGGCAAGCATGAGGATTCATATATCAACGGACGCGGAATCAATGAGTGCGTCAATGTGGCCGACATTAATCTGATGCGTTGGATGGGCGCGAACTCGTTCCGGACCTCGCATTATCCCTATTCCGAGGAGATGATGCGGCTTTGCGATCGTGAGGGCTTTGTCGTGATTGACGAGGTTGCGGCGGTCGGTCAGTTCGAGGGCTTCAGCGTCGATTCGGCGTCGGGAATGGCCGCGACGTCGACTTGGCAAAAAATGGACACGCGGGCGCAGCATGAGCAGGATATCAGTGAGCTGATCAAGCGCGACAAGAATCACGCTTGTGTGGTCATGTGGTCGCTGATGAATGAGCCGGATTCCGCCGGGCCGGGAGCGCGCGAGTACTTTGAGCATATTTTCGACTATGCGAGGAAGCTTGATCCGCAGAACCGGCCGTTCACCTATGTGAACTTCCAGATTTGCGGAATTGAAAAGGACGTCTGCGCCGATCTGTGCGACGTGATTTGTCTGAACCGCTATTTCGGCTGGTATTGGGATACGGCTAACTTTGAGGCGGCGGAACGGCATCTGATCGAGGATCTCGAGGCCTGGCACGCCAAACATCCGAACAAGCCGATCATGTTCTGTGAGTACGGTGCCGATACGGTGGCCGGGCTACATGCCGTAGACGATATTCCGTTCACGGAGGAATACCAGGTCAAGTACTATGAGATCAACTCACGGGTCTTCGATATGTATGACTTCTTTATTGGTGAGCAGCTCTGGAACTTTGCCGACTTCGAGACCAAGACCGGTATAAACCGGGTTCAGGGCAATAAGAAGGGTATCTTTACGCGCGGCCGCGACCCCAAGAGCGTCGTGCGGGTTCTGCGTGACCGCTGGACAAAGATCCCGGACTTCAACTACAAGAAGTAGGGTGAGAGGACAGACTTATGGGAGAAGCTAAAGTAGATAAAGCGGCCGGCGGCAACGGTGCCGCGGCCGCGGCTCCGGCGAAAAAATCCGGAATTATGAACAAGATTTTTGACACGATCGGCGGCATATTCAAGCCGGTTCTGGTCGTAATTATCGGAGCTGGTCTGCTCCAGGCGCTACGTGATGTTTTGCTCATGACGGGGGCGATCGGGAAGGTCAGCAGCAGCTACATCTTCCTGAACGCGCTGGGTGACGCGGTATTCTACTTCCTGCCGATCTTCCTGGCGATTTCCAGCGCCAACGTGTTCGGCGCGACACCCTTCCTGGCGGCGGCGGTGGCGGCTTTCCTGGTCTATCCGGGAGTCTCCGATCTCTTCGGCTGGGCGAACAGTGTCGGCTGGGACTTGACGCTCTTCGGGGTGATCCCGGTCACCTACGCCCGCTATCCCTCCAGCGTTCTGCCGATTATCCTTATTGTGTGGTTCCAGTCGGTGATTGAACCGATCATAAAGAAGATCATTCCCGATCTGCTGAAGAGCCTTTTGGTGCCGGTATTTGTGCTTTTCCTTACCGGTATGCTCGGTCTGGTCGTGCTCGGCCCGATCGGCACCTGGATCGGCGACGGTCTGGCGGCGGCGATTACCTGGCTGA
>JAAZIX010000127.1 GCA_012800655.1 Clostridiaceae bacterium
ATCTTGCGAAAAATCTCGCTGCTTGTGACAGCGTGCTCATCTTTGCCGCGACAGTGGGCGTCGGAATTGATCGGCTGATTGCAAAGTACGGCCGAATTTCCCCGACCAGATCCGTGATGATGGATGCCTTGGGAGGCGAGCGTGTAGAAGCGCTGTGCGATGAATTTTGCAAAGATTTCGCGCTGGAAAATAATGTGAGTCTAAAGCCGCGTTTCAGCCCCGGCTTCGGCGATCTGTCGCTGTCAACGCAAAGAGATATTTTTGCGGTTCTTGACTGTCCGCGGAAGATCGGGCTGAGCCTCAATGACAGCCTGCTGATGTCCCCCGCGAAATCCGTTACCGCCTTCGTCGGGATTGTCATAAAAAGTTCGCAATCGGAAGTCGACGGAATTGCCGGACAGAATTCGCAATCGGAATGAGTCGGTATTGTCGTAAAGGGTTCACGCTCAGATGGGGAGGAATGATAACGTGAATTTCTCAGAGTTTTTAAAAACAAATAATGTCTGCCTCGACGGAGGATTTGGTACATATTTACAGGCGCTGGGCTTAAAACCGGGAGAAAAGCCGGAAATATGGAATATCACCCGCCCCGACATCGTCATAGATATTCATCGACAATATTTCGATGCCGGCAGTAACGTGATTTGTACGAATACTTTCGGAGCCAACTTATTAAAATTTGATATAGAGGATCTCGAAGCCATTATAAAAGCCGCTATGGAAAACGCCAAAGCGGCAAGAGAAATGAGCACATCGCAAAAGCCTAAGTTCATCGCTCTCGATATCGGGCCGTCCGGCAAGATGCTAAAGCCGCTCGGAGATCTGGATTTTGAGGACGCCGTCGCTATTTTCGCGCAAACAGTCAAGTTCGGCGCTCAGTACGGAGCTGACCTCGTTTTGGTCGAAACCATGAACGATGCTTACGAAGCAAAGGCCGCGCTGCTGGCTGTAAAAGAAAACTGCGATCTGCCGGTTATTGTGACAAATGCTTACAGCGAGGACGGAAAGTTGATGACCGGCGCATCCCCCGCCGCGATGGTCGCCTTACTTGAGGGCATGGGAGCGGATGCCGTCGGCGCCAACTGTTCCCTGGGGCCTAAGCAGCTGGCGGGCGTTGTCGAAGAGTTGCTTGAATACGCCTCGGTTCCCGTAGCTCTAAAGCCCAATGCCGGCCTGCCGAGATTGGTCGACGGGAATACCGTTTTCGATGTGGAAGCGGAGGAATTCGCCGAAGATGTGGCGGCGCTCGTTAAAAAAGGAGTGCGAATTTTTGGCGGCTGTTGCGGCACAACACCCGAATATATACAGACGCTTGTTGCAAAAACCGATGGGCTACCCGCGCTACCCGTAACAGACAAAAATCTGACGGTTGTTTCGTCATACACTCACGCCGTCATTTTCGGCGACGCGCCTATTCTCATCGGGGAGCGTATAAACCCAACCGGAAAAAAGCGTTTTAAGCAGGCACTTCTGGAAAATGATATGGACTACATTTTGTCCGAAGGTATAAGGCAGCAGGAGAAAGGCGTGCACATACTGGACGTTAACGTAGGCATACCCGATATCGACGAGGTGACGATGCTGGTCAACACCGTTGCGGAGCTCCAGTCGGTTTCCGATCTGCCGCTGCAAATAGACACGTCAAATACAAAAGCGATGGAGGCCGCGTTGCGCAGATATAACGGCAAAGCGATGATCAACTCCGTCAACGGCAGCGAAGAAAGCATGCGGGCGGTCTTCCCGCTCATGCGGAAATACGGCGGCGTGGCGGTTGCTTTAACACTTGACGACAGCGGCATACCGGACACCGTTTACGGAAGAGTGGAGATCGCTAAAAAAATTCTAAAAACTGCCGCAACTTACGGAATAAGCAAAAAAGATATTATCTTCGACACGCTGACAATGACGATAAGCGCGGACAATTCAGCCGCAAATGTAACGCTCGAAGCGCTGAATCGCATCAGAAACGAACTCGGCTGTCACACCTCTCTGGGCGTTTCCAACGTTTCTTTCGGACTGCCCAACAGAGACGCGGTGAACAGCACCTTCTTTGCCCTCAGCTTGGCCAAAGGACTCAGCGCCGCCATTATGAACCCCCATTCCGCCGAAATGATGAAGGTGTATTACACCTACAGAGCGCTGGCCGGCCTGGACGAAAACTGTGAAGAATACATTGCCGCGGCTGATTCGTTCACCGTTACGGCCCGACCTTCAACCCGCAAAAAAGCGGCGACCGAAACGGAAATCGCTTCCGAGTTGCAATACGCAATCATTAAAGGTCTTAAGGATCAGGCGGCTGAATATACTGCGGATTTGCTTAAAACCACACCTTACTTGGATATTGTCAACAATGAAATCATCCCGGCGCTGAACATTGTCGGAGAGGGCTTTGAAAAGAAAACGCTCTATCTGCCGCAACTTTTAATGAGTGCTGAAGCCGCAAAAAGTGCCTTTGAAAGAATAAAAGAATTCACCGTCAAGTCCGGCAGCGCGCCCGCTACTAAAGGTTGCTTTGTTATCGCTACCGTAAAGGGTGATATCCACGATATCGGGAAGAATATCGTCAAGCTTTTGCTTTCGAATTACGGATTTAATGTCATTGACCTTGGTAAGGATGTACCCTGCCAGACGGTAGTCGACGCAGTCATTGAACATAGAGCTCCTATTGCCGGCCTTTCGGCACTTATGACCACCACTGTCCCCGCCATGGAGGAAACAATCCGCCTGTTGCGAGAGCAAGCCCCCTGGTGCAAAATTGTTGTCGGCGGAGCGGTACTGACACTGGAATATGCCATG
>JAAZIX010000128.1 GCA_012800655.1 Clostridiaceae bacterium
AATTTGACCCGAAGATGGCGCTCGTGCCGATGGTTGTCGAACAGACCAGCCGCGGCGAGCGCGCCTACGATATTTATTCGCGCCTACTGAAAGAACGGATCGTTATTTTGAGTGAAGAGGTGAACAGTGTGACGGCCAGTCTGGTCATGGCGCAGTTGCTCTTTCTCGAAGCCGAAGATCCGACGCGCGACATTCAGTTGTATATTCACAGCCCGGGCGGCGAAATTTCCGCCGGCATGATGATTTACGACACGATGCAGCTGATTCGGCCGGATGTGCAGACGATTTGCGTCGGTATGGCCGCCAGCATGGGCGCGGTGCTGCTCGCCGCGGGTGAGCCGGGCAAGCGTTATGCTCTGCCGAATGCCGAGATCATGATCCACCAACCTTCGGGCGGTGTGCAGGGTCAGGCTTCGGATATCAGTATCTCCGCCCAGCGCATTCTGCGGATTCGCGAGAATCTCAATCAAATTCTCCAGAAGCGCACCGGACAGCCGATTGAGCGGATCCGTGAAGATACGGATCGCGATCGCTGGATGAGTGCCGAGGATGCGCTCGAGTATGGCCTGATCGACCACATTATGACGAAGCGAGACTGAGTGAGTAGCAGAGGTCGCTTGTCGCAAGATGACCGGCCGGAAGTTTGCCGGATTAATGATTTGGGAGGATAAATGTCCGACGATAAGAGGCGGAATAGGTTCCCCGCCGATCTTTTAGAAGATTTATTGAGCGACGAGGATAATTCGGAAGATTTGTTGCACTGCTCATTTTGCGGTCGCGACGAGACCGAGGTTTTGCGCCTGATTCAGGGACTGAGCGATGCGTATATCTGTAATGATTGCGTTATGCTCTGCGCCGAGTTGTTGCATGATGCCGGGTTGCTGAAACGCCTGCCGGGCGCGGTTGCCGATGCGGCCGCCAAGAAGAGTACCGCGGCGGTTATGCTCCCCGCGACCAACGGCGAAAGCATACCGACACCGGCGGAGATCAAGTCGGTTTTGGATCAGTATGTTATCGGACAGGAGAGGGCGAAAATCGTACTCTCCGTTGCCGTCTATAACCACTACAAGAGAGTTTTTAAGCAGGGCACGGCGAGTGTCGATCCGACTGAAAAGGATAAGAGAGGTCGGAGAAAACCGACGCTTCCGGAAGTGGAGCTCGCCAAGAGCAATGTTCTCCTGATCGGACCGACCGGTAGCGGTAAGACGCTACTGGCGCAGACGCTGGCCAAGATCCTCGACGTGCCTTTCGCCATCGCCGATGCGACCGCTCTGACGGAGGCCGGCTATGTCGGTGAAGACGTAGAGAACCTGCTCGTCCGGCTTCTTCAGAATGCCGATTACAATGTTGAACGGGCGCAGCGCGGTATCGTTTATATCGATGAAGTCGACAAGATCACCCGCAAGACCGAAAACCCTTCGTTGACGCGCGATGTCAGCGGTGAGGGCGTTCAGCAGTCTTTGTTGAAGATTCTCGAAGGGACGATAGCGAATGTGCCGCCCGCCGGCGGACGGAAACATCCGATGCAGGAGTTTATTCAGATAGATACGACGAATATACTCTTTATTTGCGGCGGTGCTTTCGACGGTTTGGAGAAGATTATCGAGGATCGGGTGCGGGTCAGTGCGATGGGGTTCGGAGCGGATATTATTACCCGTTCGCATGAGGATTATGACAAGATTATCAGTCAGGTCATGCCCGAGGATCTGGTTAAATTCGGCCTCATACCGGAATTTACCGGCCGAGTACCGGTTGTAGTACCGTTGCATTCACTGGATCAGGAAGCGTTGGAGCGGATTCTCAGCGAACCGCGCAATGCTTTGCTCAAGCAATATGCTTATATGGTGCAGCTGGACGGGGTCGAACTGCAATTTGAGCCCGAGGCTATCGCCGAAATAGCTCGTCTGGCTACGGAGCGCAAGACCGGTGCCCGCGGTCTGCGTTCGATTCTCGAAGAGATTATGACGCAGATCATGTTCGATCTACCCTCGCGCGATGATGTCGCGACCTGCATTGTTGATCGTGACTGTGTACTGGGCAAAAAAGAACCGACACTGATATACAAGACCGAACAGCATAGTGCGGCCGCATTGCCGTAGGGTAGCCGGGCGATCGGGATCGGAGAGCTGCAGACGATTTACGGGAATTATCCGCTTCACGGACGGTCGAAAGGGGAAAGTGATGAAATCATATCGTAAAGAACTTTGGTTCAATATTCCTAAGCGCCGCGGCTTGGTAAATATTACCGCGGAGGTGCAGGCGGCGATCAACGAGAGCGGGATCCGGGAGGGTCTGGTTCTGGTCAATGCGATGCATATTACCGCCAGCGTGTTCATCAACGACCATGAGTCTGGTCTGCATCACGACTACGAAGTCTGGTTGGAAAAGCTGGCACCGGAAAAACCGTACAGTCAGTATCGTCACAACACCTATGAGGATAATGCCGATGCTCATATGAAGCGTCAAATTATGGGTCGGGAAACTGTGGTCGCCATTACCGACGGGCGTTTGGATCTCGGACCCTGGGAGCAGATTTTCTACTATGAGTTCGACGGCATGCGCCGGAAGCGGGTTCTGATAAAAATCATCGGGGAATAAGCCGATTCGATGAAACTTCATAAGAATGTTGATTTATTGCGCGGGCGTATAGCTTCTGCCCTCTTTCGCCTGGCAATGCCGATCGTGGCGGGCTCAATTATGGGCCTGCTTTATAATTTGACCGACATGTTCTGGGTCGGCAGCCTGGGCTTTCAGGCTCTGGCGGCAGTGGGAACCGGCGGAATGGTTTTCTGGTTTTCTGAGGGAATACTGGCGCTGGTACGAAGCGGAACACAGATCACCGTCGGTCATACTCTGGGGCGAGAAGATCGCGAAGATGCCCGTCGCCTGGCGCGCACCGGCCTGAAATCAACCTATATTCTCGCAGTTCTGGTCATGGCAATCCTTATATCCGCCCGCCGTCCGCTGGTTGCCTATTTTCGTTTGAACGAAGCTACGACCGTTGCCATGACCGAGACTTATCTGTGGATTGTCGCCCTCGGATTGGTCCCGACCTTCGGCACTCGGGTTCTGGGCGCCCTTTATACTGTTGACGGCAACAGCAAGCCGCCTTTCCTCGCCAATACGATCGGTCTTATCGTCAATATGGCGCTCGACCCGCTTTTTATTCTGGTCTTTAAGTGGGGTGTGGCGGGAGCCGCCTGGGCGACGACTATAGCTCAGACCGTGGCCTGGCTGCTTCTGCTCTATATCATGCGGGGCGACAGGCTTTTGCAAAAGCTGGAACTGAGTCGGAACTTCGGCGACTGGTACGGGTTCAGGCGCATTTTCCGCACCGGCTATCCGATCGCCGCTCAGGCGGTCGCCAGGCCTTTTCTCGCTTCGCTGATTTCACGCATTGTCGCCGGCTTCGGCGATCTATATGTGGCGGCGCAACGCCTGGGCGTGCAGGTCGAGTCGATTTCCTGGCTGGCGGCCGACGCCTTCGGCACGGCGCTCAATGCCTTCACTGCTCAGAATCACGGCGCCGGCAACCGTCGCCGGGTTCGTGCCGGCTTCGGCCAGGCGATTTTGCTGGTTTCGATTTTCGGCATCTTCACTTCGCTGTTGCTCTATTTCGGAGCCGGACTGATTGCGTCATTCTTTGTCGACAGCGCCGAAGAGATTGTTAGCGTAGCGGATTATCTGCGCATTGCCGGTGTTTCACAATGGCCTTTGTGTCTGGAGATTGTTTCAATCGCCGCTTTTACCGGTCTGGGCCGGACTTTCTATCCCGCCCTGATCGGCGTTTCGATGCTCGCCTTGCGCGTGCCGATGTCAATCCGGCTCGCCTCAACAGGTCTGGGAATCCACGGCGTATGGTGGACACTGACTATAACTTCAATTCTGTCCGGTCTTATATTGAGTGTTTCTTTTGCTCTGTATTCATGGCGCTACGAGCGGCAGGGCGAAGCTCTGTACAGCGACGGGTAGGGTAGGTGGCATTTTTTTCGCTATCTTCGGTGGTTTTCCAGGCTCTCCGGTTATCTGGCTTACGAATTCTCCGGTATCCGCTTTCGGATGCTCCGGAATCTGTTCCCGGCAACTTTGCAACTTTGTAGACTTAGGAAGCACCGACTTCAGATGGCTTTCGGCAACTTTGCAGGTTGTGTCCCGCAATAAATTCCCTCACCTGAAAAAAACTGCAAAATTGCCAAAAACAGTGGCAAAAATACTGGGGAATATTGTTAGAGCATCCTATCACAGATGGTTTCCGGCAATTTTACAACCAGCGCGCCCGTACCGACCCCGGTAACGGTCTACGACGGGACGCAACTTGTAAAGTTGCCGAAAGGGGTGTCGCCGGCAGTCCGAAAATCGCCGGACGTACCCGAAAGCATTCGGGCGTACCCGAAAATCGCCGGCCGTCCAGCAAAACTACTGCTAGCACACGAAAACAGTACCGCTGTACCCGGAAAACGCTCGGGAACGCTCGGGAACGCCCGGGAACGCCCGGAAAACGCTCGGGAACGCCCGGGAACGCCCGGGAACGCCCGGGAACGCTCGGGAACAACCGAAAAAAGGCTCTTTATTCGCCCGCCGCCTCCGATTTAATGCAAGTTTAGAATAAAGGCCGGCTTTGCGCTATAATAGCGGAGATAAGACAGAAAAGAAGGATGGCCTTTTATGTTATATAACGCTCCACGGGGAACGCGCGATATTTTACCCGATGAGACGCGGCGCTGGCAGTATGTGGAAGCCAAGTTCCGTTCGGTCTGCGATCGCTTTGCCTATGAGGAGATTCGCATCCCTACTTTTGAGCATACGGAAGTGTTTTTGCGTTCGGTCGGCGAGACGACGGACGTGGTGCAGAAGGAGATGTACACCTTTGAGGATAAATCGGGGCGCAGTCTGACTTTGCGGCCGGAGGGTACGGCCGGGGTGGCGCGGAGCTTTATCGAGCAGGGTATGAGTTCGAATCCCTATCCGGTGCGTTTGTATTATCTGCTAAACCTGTTCCGCTATGAGCGGGTGGGAAAGGGCCGCTATCGCGAGTTTAATCAGTTCGGTATCGAGGCTTTCGGCTCGGTTGAGCC
>JAAZIX010000129.1 GCA_012800655.1 Clostridiaceae bacterium
TATTTTGCGACGGATAGCGCAAAATAGCAAATGAACAAGCCTTAGAAGAACTCTTCCGTCAGGAAATCCCGCAAATCGTCCGCCAGACCGGCCACGGGAGCGGTCGAAACCGCCGCGTCGCCTTCCGCCTCCGCCGCGATCGCCCGATTCAGAGCGCCCAGCATTTCCTCGCGGGTAAAGTGCGCCCCCAGGAAATATTCCGGCAAAGCCGCGAAAAAGTCGGCCTGTAGTGCATCCGTCTCCACGCCGGCATCTTCGACCCTTCCGCGTTCGACCTGGAACTGTAGCTTAATGCCGCCCCAGGGAAAACGCCGCTCCGCGCTGATATCGAAAGGCAGACTGCGTCCGAGACGCCAATCCCAGGAAGCAAAGAATTCGCGCCGCCGCTCTATCATGGCGTCCGCGTCGGGATGCAAATCCGTCGGCAGCAATTCGCGACACGGCACGGCATATACCTCGGCAAAAGCCGCGAGCATTGCCTCCCGCACCCGTTCCACGTCAATCGTCTCATCCAATTCACTCAGATTGACCACACGGGAACGCACCGAATCGACGCCCTTGCCGGCCAGCTTCGCCGGCGCCGCCTTCAAATAGCGGGCCAAATCTTCCTTATCCGTGCGAATCAGTATCGTGCCGTGATGATAACAATTGTCCCCGGTCTGATAAAAAGCGTTGCCGGAGAACTTACGTCCTGATATAGTTACATCATTACGCCCACTCGGAACAGCTTCGATGCCCAAGCGACCCACAGCTTCGACCAGAACGGACAACTGCCGCTCGACACTGTAATCTGCTTTACGGGCGATAAAGGTAAAATTCACATTGCCCAGGTCATGAAAGACCGCTCCGCCGCCGGACAGACGCCGCGCTACCTTGCCGCCGTCCGCCTCCAGCCGCTCGACCCGGCACTCATTCCAGGCGTTCTGATTGCGCCCGATCACGACCGTGCGGTGATTGCGCCACAAATAAAGAATCACGCTGTTCTCCGGAACATTCAGGAGGAGGAACTCTTCCAAAGCTATATTCCGCCACGGATCGGTTCCGGCGGTGGAGATAGTAAAAATCTGTTTAACCATATTACCTCTTTTATAGAAGAGGCGGCAGTCGCCCGCCGCCTCTTATTGTCATTTGTTTCCCGCCGAAGCGGGTCATACTCTCCTCTCGCGCCGTACGAACGAAGCGACTCGGCGGAACTATTCCGCTTCCGGCTCGGTATAGCGCAGAATCGGATTGCGCGCGGCAGTCGTCTCATCCGGTCGTCCGATCACGGTCGTCCGCGGCGCCTGCCGTAGACTCTCGGGATCCGAATCGACCCGGGAACGAATCTCCCGCAACGCTTCGATCATCATGTCCAGCGTCTCCCGCGATTCCGTCTCGGTCGGCTCAACCATGAGCGCTTCCTTAACGTTTAGCGGGAAATACATCGTCGGCGGATGTATCCTTTTCTCCTGGATCGCCTTGGCGATATCCATCGCGGTGATTCCGTACTCCTGCCTCAGAGGCTCGATGGTCAGAACGAACTCATGCATGTAAGGTCCGGGCACCGAGATGTCGTAATAATCCTTGAGCCCTTCCGCCATATAGTTGGCGTTCAGCACCGCGGTCAGCGCCGCCTCGCGTATTCCGGCCTTGCCCAGGCGCAGAGCATAGGCGTAGGCCTTGAGCGTAACCAGGAAGTTTCCGTAGAAGCTGCGTACCCGACCGATCGTCTTCTCCGGCACCTCAAGGTCGTAGACATCTTCGCCGTCCTCACCCTTCCGGGCAATCGGCATATCGTTCGGCAGATACTTGGCCAGGAAAGCCTTACAACCGACCGGACCCGAGCCCGGGCCGCCGCCGCCGTGCGGGGTGGAGAACGTCTTATGCAGGTTGAGATGTACCAGGTCAAAGCCCATGTCACCGGGCCGCGCCACGCCCATAACTGCGTTCAAATTCGCCCCGTCATAGTAGTTGAGTCCGCCGGCCTCATGTACCAGCGCGGTAATCTCCTCGATATTCGGGTCGAAAATTCCCAGCGTATTCGGGTTGGTCAGCATCAGTCCGGCCGTCTTCGGTCCGAGCACCTTTTTCAGCCCCTCAAGGTCGACACCGCCGGCTTCGTTAGAGGGAATATTCACCGTCTCAAAGCCGGCCATCGCCGCCGAAGCCGGATTCGTGCCGTGAGCCGAATCGGGAACGATAATCTGCGTGCGTTCGCTGTCGCCGCGATCCTCGTGATAGGCCTTGACCATCAGCAGAGCCGTGAACTCGCCGTGCGCGCCGGCGGCGGGCTGGAACGTCATCCGATCCATCCCGGTAACCGCGGCCAGGAACTTCTCTGCTTCGACCAGAGCCTGCAGACAGCCCTGAACCGTATCAATCTCCTGCAGAGGGTGAATCTGCGTAAAGCCCGGCAGCGAAGCCAGCTGATCGTTGACGATCGGGTTGTACTTCATCGTGCAGGAACCGAGCGGATAGGGGCCGTCATTCACGCCGAAGCTGCGCCGCTCGAGGGCGGAATAGTGCCGGTTGATATCCGGTTCGCCCATCTCGGGCAAAGGCAACTCCAGTGTCCGGCGCAATTCGGCCGGCAACTCGTACTTAGGCACATCCGGAGCCGGAAGCATGTAGGTCCGGCGACCGGCTACACTTTTTTCAAAAGACAGTTGCATTATCCGACCTCCCGCAAAATATTAACCAATTCATCCATATCCTCGCGCGTGACCGTCTCGGTGCAGCACCAGACCATACCGCCGTCCTCGAGCGGATAACCGCCCAGGATATCGTGCTCCTTCAAAACGGCGTTGATCTTTTCGCCGGAGACCGGCGCGTCGGTCACGAACTCGTGGAAAAATTCTCCGTCAAAACGCAGGCTCCAGCCCGGCAACTCAGCCAGACGGGCGGCCAAATAATGCGCCTTGGAGAGCGAAAGCTCCGCCGCCTCGCGCAGTCCCTGCGGTCCC
The DNA here is from genome assembly GCA_012800655.1 of Clostridiaceae bacterium. GTDB lineage: Bacteria > Bacillota > Clostridia > Saccharofermentanales > Fastidiosipilaceae > JAAZIX01. The sequence goes on from JAAZIX010000129.1 coordinate 2,943, forward strand.
ATCACGGTCAGATAGACCCCGGCACGCAGGGCGCACAGCGCCTGGTTTGAGCAGATATTGGACATGGCTCTTTCCCGGCGGATATGCTGTTCGCGCGCCTGAAGCGTCAGCACAAAGGCCCGACGCCCTTCAGCGTCGGTGGTCTGGCCGACGATGCGGCCCGGCAGACGCCGCATCATATCCTGACGCGCCGCCATAAATCCGAGCCCGGGTCCGCCGAACGA
>JAAZIX010000130.1 GCA_012800655.1 Clostridiaceae bacterium
AGCTTAATATCGACAAGAGATAGAACCTTTCTGGCCAATTCCATCGCATCGTCGTCCGATACTTGTGGATTTTGGACTTTTATACTTTCCGCAATCAATTTAGCAACTTTTTTACTACGAACACCTAATTTCTCTGCCGGAAAGAGTTTTTTAAACATATCTCGCATAGCTTTTTTCCAGGCCTGCGAAGAAATCCTGGCTCTTTGACTCCCGCCATAAATAGCTGTCTTTGGACTCCCAGTATCATCCCTATTTATACAGCTGGGCGGGACTGACTGTAGTACATGCATGTCTACATAGATTCTTTGCCTTTTTGTATTCATAATCGTATTTCCCTCTCTCATGTTTTTATCGCGCTTTATTTACTATCCTCTGTCTTGCCAGAAGATAAATTCCAATAGAAGTCCTGTCCCCAGACTAGCCGAACATTGTTTCGCTTATCAGCGTCTGAAAAACGGAACATATCCTTTGCTAAGGCACCGTAGTCAAGTTTTACGCCTTTACTTTTCAACATTTGAATCAGACCTCGTACATGCTGTGAAAACTCCTCGATAGATCCAGATCCCGCAGCCATATCGAAACGACGTTTGATACGCTTTACATCATCATCTTCTTCTATCAAAGTTGCAACAGCCTTCCCCAGGCTCATTCCCCTCTCATGTACAAATTCTTCACGAATTGATTTACCTTGCTGGTGCAAAGCAAATAACGACAGAGCTGTGTGAACTGCCCATTCCGCATTCGTAGGCACTCCTGTCTTGCTCATAAGATTTCCCGGGAGATCTTCCAAGGTCAGTGACCAGAGTTCCGGGATGCTTCCCGGACTCACCCCTATTCCTCGCCTTAGGTGCGCCAGACTGGCTTTAACATAGGCTTCATCAGAGCTTTGATGTAGCTGGTATATTTTCTGTTCAACAAAGCTTGCAACCTGAGCTTCTTTTGTTTGTCTTTTATATTTCACTGCACTCATTCCCTTCTCTCATGGGTTAGATTGTTTTCTAATGCTGCTGATAAATATGTTGTACGCTTTCGGGCTAGTCATGAGTTTTTTCTTCTTTTGTTCTTCGTATTCCCTCCCCGTAAAGGCATTCATCCCTTCTATCCGAACAAGATCGCGTCCGATACTACGAATTATGCTCCTTGCTTGTTTAGCCCAACTGGCAATTGATGCCTCCACACTTAATTCTGATTTTGGATTTAGGCTCTCCAACCAGTTACGGAACGGTATGTCTAACTGAAAATATCCCTCCTGCCTAGCAATTTCCGCTGCGTCTATTCGCCGTTTCTTGCCGTTCTCACCGATTGAGCCCCCGGCAATGGCAAGGTTCCATGCCAGCGAGGATAGGCATTCAACAATTTTCTCTGTCCATGGCAGAACCGCAAGGATTCTTTCTCTGTACTCCTCGTACTCATCCCCCAGTAATAGGACGCTCATAGTAATTTCATCGGAAAAGTTATTCTCCGCATAAAAGTCTTTGTCCGCATACGACACACCCGCTATTTCATAACCAATCTGTCTTTCACCCAATATTCCTCTGTTCTGTATTGTTGCCAACCAGTTAACGATCCCCGGATTTCTATTTGGTCTTCCATCCGTCTTTTCACTTGCATAATCCTTCACTATGGGGAGAAGGGATGAAAGGTCACGCCACATTTGACGTGAGGGATCATGGCGTTTTGGCCTATAGGATCTTTCATTAAGTGATTTGGCTCCTGTTGCCTGCCACATTGTCATTTGTTCGGCAAAGCACTCCTGATCTTTGTAGAAAAAGTCACCGCCTACCAATAAATACTCATTAACAACCGAGGCTTCTTGGTCTCTTATCAAAAACAACCTTCTAGACTGAATGGTCAAAAGTTCAGAGGCATTGTCGGGAACATTGATCGGCGTTCTTTCCTCCGTCTTGGGGTTTTCTCTAGCCCAAACAGGCTTTTCAACTCCCCACAAGCGATCTCCAAAATCTGTAACTAAAACGAAATTTAGCATAAGCGTTTCAAATAGATTATTACCTTTTGCAGACAAAAGGCCTAATTGCCCCAGCCATCCTGCTCCTGGGCTTCGTTTGCTTCTCTCTGTCGCATCCGGAATCATTTGACGGAATTCTGCTGTCGGCTTTCCAGACGTGTCGTCATAAGCATTGATATATAGTAACCATCGCGCGGCTTCCGAATATTCCAATTGATGCTTGTACTCTTTGGAGCGATTTGCAAAAAGACGCAATTTATTATTGCTCTCTGCCAGCTCTCCATTAAGTTTCGCTGCCGGGTAGCTTGTACCCCGCTTTCCATCAGGTACTTGATAGAATGGATGTGTCGGATGGAACAACCAAAATCTATCGCGATATTTTCCCAAATAATCCGATATGATTTCAAAGGGAAATTTTTTCATCCGCCATAGTTCTTCCCACCTGTTAAGCATATCTGCTACGGTTTTAATCCTTAAACGAACTTCCGCTCCACTAGTCAAAGAAACATACATACCGTCTTCTTGTTTGCCAAAAACTGCATGTAATATGGCTAAAAGCAGTCTCAGCACTGCCATATCCTGGGCTTTCATCTCCCCGGCAAGCGAAATCAGCTTATCTGCCTCACGAAAAACTTCCAACAAGGACAATTCGTCCGTCGATCCGTCTTCACGCAGAACTTTTATCCACGGTTCTATTAAGAGATTAAATTCTGTCGAATCAATTGTTGCATCAGAGATTGCTGTCATCGCCATTCTCCTTTTTACTGTAACGCAAACCCAATTTCATGTCGTATTCTAACATAAAGCCACATAGTTTCGTGCACAGCAAATCGTCCAGCGCAAGAATAAGTGACCCTTTCAACCAAGGGGATTCCTGAAATAATGAGAATTGTTTAGCTTTTTCCTCCAGCTCATCTATAAGTACATCCTCGTTCCAACGGGTAATCGCTAGCGGCAGGCGCAAAGTCTCACGAGCAATCAGCATCGCAACATCATTTTTCGGAACCTCATTGATGTCAACTACTTCTCCACTAACAATCAACTTTATCTGCATCTCTGATATTTGCTGAACCAAAATAACATCGATTGACGGTTCCCCGTCACGAACCGATGCCTCGCCTTCATGGTCTGCTGGCTCATCACTGTTCCAACCAATCATGGTGTCACTCAATGAGGGTTTTTCTATTTTATAACTTCTTGCTTTCCTTTTTTTTCTTTCTATTAGCTCTTCATATTTCTTTTGATCCTCCGAATAGTCTTCGTTTATATCATGAACCAGCTCGTTGTACTTACCGTCATACACTGCCTGTACCAGACGGGGAATATCTCCGGGAAAACTTAATAAAGACGGTAGCAAATCTCTCGTTAGGCGCAGTAAGTAAGAGCCATATATATAGATACTACCTCGATTGACCTCATCGCTATCTAAATCAATAACAAAGCAACGGGCTCTCTCAAATCCGGGCGGCCTTTTGAGCTTATGGCGTTGCAAACGACCAATTCGCTGGATAAGCAAGTCCATCGGGCACAAATCTGTAATGAGGAGATCAAAATCAATATCTAAGGACTGTTCCAGGACTTGTGTTCCGATCACAATAGAGGTATGTGGTCGATGAGATTGATCTTTCCCCAATCTGAGCAACAAGTCAGATTCCTTGTCTGCTCTGGCCTGCGCAAGGAATGCCGAGTGAAACACCTCTACAACATCTTCGCCAAATGCTTTTCGAAATTGATCTCCCAACTCTTGCGCTCGCCTTACAGTATTTACGACTATCCCTATACAGCCCCCACCACTAATAGCGCCTCTAACTGTATCCTCCAGTGCTTCCCAATCCAAGGAGCAAATTTCCACTTCTCTCTCTGGTGGTGAAGAGGGTAAGTGTTGCTCCATTACCTTATCAGCATCCGTATAGGTTATAAGCGGATATTCCTGACTGGTCATCCACTCTGTGTTTCCACTATCCGGAAAGCCTTCGAAGTCAGCTGTTCTGCCTTGCAAATATGCCTCAACGAGATTCCTTCTCTGTGTCGCGGGTAGAGTCGCTGACAATATAACAACCGGAACTTTATATGCCGCTAGCCACATTAGCGCCCTATGTAGATACTCATTCATATAGGCGTCGTAAGCATGACATTCGTCTATAATTACAACTTTGTTTGCGAATGCCACATGCCTGAGCATAAGGTGCTTCTGTTTAAGCACCATAAGTAGCAATTGATCAACCGTTCCAACGACAAAATCAGCGAGCATACTTTTCTTCCTGCCGCTGAACCATTGATGAGCAAACAATCTCTGTTCATCTGTAGAATCTGCTTCAATTTGACTATTCGTCGGAAAGAGATCGATAAATGCATCGTTAAATTCCGCATTTCCGTGAGCAAGTTGAATGGTGTGCTTTTCCGAACCGAGTCGCTCAACCCATCTAACAATCCTGGGGAATATACCATTTGACGTTGCTTGAGTAGGAAGGGCAAAGAAGATTCCGGAACACTCTGATTTAGCGGCAAAAATTTCCGCTACAGCGAGGGCAGCTTCAGTTTTTCCTTGCCCCATCGGAGCTTCAATAATCATAATACCAGGGTAATCGATACTTTCCGCAATCTCTTTTGCCAAAGTCTGCATAGGACGAGGCTTAAAATATCCGGCATTAAGGCCAAAGCGTAAGTTATAAAAATCATCTTGCATCCAATCGCTATTAAATTCCCAAGGTTCAGTAAGTTTTAGCCGATCCCAGGCCGCATCTGCACGTCTTTCCATTTCAATTTTTGAAGGCAGTCTGAACAGGGGGTTCTCTATATCACACAAAGGAAACAGCAACTCATTGCTGGCAATCCAATCTGCAAGGATAACGAGACCGCTAATCAATACTTGCGCCTGTAAATTAGGCTTAAGGAGATCATCTACTGTTTCTAGCCCGCTGATTTTCAGACTAAAATCAATTAGTTCTTTCCAAGTCTCTTCCCAAGCTCTTCGATGTGCGGAACCCTCAATCTCAGGTCCATTCTCAGGTCCATAATAATGTCTTCTTTGTACTTTGAACTTATTTCGCGATAATGTATGTGCATCTGGAGTACTTCCATGGTGAGAACCGGCAATTATAGCAAGGCTCCTATGTAGACCCATACACTCCTGCAATAAAATTTGCGACATAAGTGCATGGCGTAAAGGTTTGTGCTCTATCGAGAATGATCCGCTAGGCAAAAGCCCCGCTCTTCCAAGAAAATGACGCAACGCTTGATCTACCGGGTCAGAATCACCACTCCTGAGATTAGCCGCAAAATCCAAAGTCGCTTTCCCAAAGTCATGAGTTGCTGCGCATATTATGACTGTTGACAGCACTCTGTTTTCAGTTTTGCCGCCCGGATCATACCGGGCAAGTTCTGCTGTTTCTTCATCCACACAACCCTCTACAATCGCATTTTTAAGTTTTTGGGATGCCCAAGACTGCCATAGCTTACGCATAACATTGGCAGTGTCCCAAAGGTGAATCAACAGAGGTAAATATCCCGTATCATTCTGCGCATCGTAGATGTGTCTATTATATTTTTTCGGTTTTTTCGCCCAGAGGGCTAGTGCCGCGGAAGAAATATCCATCAATTACCTCCGTTCTGTTACCTAGGCTATATCCACACTACGTAGACTAACTGTCGGACGTGACTTCCAGTCGCACCGTTCCTCCCTATTGAGCCTGTTCCAATCATGGGCAACATAGATATCACCGAAAAAATTGTAACACAAACTCTTATGACTTTTTAGCCGATACAGCGGAAATATAGACTACATCGTTTCCGAGGACAAACCTCCCCCGCCCCTACTCCCCCATCCGCCAAATCATAAACAGCGGCACACTATAAGTCGTGGTTTCTCCGTCCGTGCTGACACCGCAGTTACTCAGGGAGAACTTATATCCGATCCGAGGGCGGAACTGCCTGATGAAAGTACGGTAACTCTTAGCTTGGGTATTAAGATGAGTTTTGGCTTCGATCGGGATGACGCTTCCCGCTTCCTCGATCAGGAAGTCTAATTCTGCGGTATTTCCGGAGCGCCAAAAATAAGGTGCATAATCAAGCGCCAGAAGTTCATTCAGGAGATAATTCTCCGTGAGGGAACCGCGAAAGCCGCCGGTGGACGGGGAGCGTTCAAGAATGGATCGCAGAGAAAAGTTCGCCTTGCGGCATAATAGACCGGTATCACAGAAGTAGACTTTGTAATAGGATGAGTCGGCGTGAACAGACAAAGGTATTTGAGCGTTCTCCACCTTATTGACAAGGTGAATCAATCCGGCGTCGACGAGCCAGCC
>JAAZIX010000131.1 GCA_012800655.1 Clostridiaceae bacterium
ATACTTAAAATAAAGGATCACCAGTATGTCCGCTACACTTAGTGATCCTCCGATATGTGACCCGCCTGACCATCCCATGACGTCGATCATGCTCAGACGCAACTCCCGGGCTGTTTGTTCCAGCCTCTGCCGTTCTTCCGGTGAAAGTGCCATAGTGCTCCCCCCTTTAGTTGTACGTTGTGTTTAGGTTGTGGATAGGTGTTGAGTTTACTCTAGCACAGTCGTTTTCATTCCGCAATATAAAGTTCGGTGTCCGGCAGCAACCCTTTCGCCCACTTTTTCGGCAATGCTTCGCCAATGCCTTTCCCACACCCTTTCGGCGACTTTGCAGGCATGTCAACCACGCCGACTCCGGCAACGGTCCTCAGGGTCAAGCGACCTGTTCACGCGGACACCGCAATTTTTGTCCACCCACCTCGAAGGGCGGGGATCCGCCAAGATTGCTCTGCCAACGGCTCAAGGACGGCGGACTACCGCGCTTCGCACATAAAAGAGTGGGTGGACAATATTTTCGATCCCTGGCACGGCTCACGCCTCATCGCAACCCGTACCACGGCTCACGCCCATCGCAACCCGTACCTCGGCTCACGCTTCATCTCCCGCTTCATCGGCTCTCGCCCTCTTTCGGCAACTTTGCAACTATCTTGACCGCACCCCAGCCGACAACAACTCCCGAAGACGTACAACCTGTAATACTGCTGAAAGCCCCGCCATAAATACCGGAAAACCACTTTTAGGCCCCCTTACTCCATCCCGAGACCTACGAAACCTGCTCGATTCCCGAAAACAACACCACAAACCTGCAAATTCGTCAAAACAACTTTTACCGAACATACAAAAACCGCCCCGAAAGACGGTTTCTTTGTGTTTGTTTGGTTTACTGCTCGCGTTTAAGGCCGAGAATAATCTCCGGTGCGAATCCGATATTCTTGTCGCTTAAGATTCCAACGGTTTGCGGTATCGAGCAGTTCTTGCGCTTCTTCAGGTAACCCCTCCCTTCACTTTGGTTCGAAAGAACCAGGATCCCTAAATGAAAGCGCAATCATAGTAGCCTCCATTTCTTTACTTGCTAATGAATCCTTCAATGTTACTGCTCGTATTCGCGCCAAAGCACGGGGCAATTCTACTATTAACTCTTCCATTGACCGTTTTATAACGGCATTGCCGTAAGCAGACATTGGCTACTATCCTCCGACAATACTCTCCTTATAACACTCTCCTTATAATACTTTCCTTACCCACCTTCTTTCTTTTCTAATCCAGAAAGTTCTCGTTCAGCGTCACGCCGAAGTCCCGGGCGATAGCACGCAGGTTATCGTCCGTAATGGTCTGGCGAAGCTTGCCCTGTCCGGCAGCCATGGCCAGTATAAAGATTTGTGCGCCCTTTTCAATGGTGTGCATCAGACCGAAGGTAATATCGAAATCGGGACCGGAGCAGAACAGGCCGTGGTGTGCCCACACGGCGGCATCGAACTCTCGCATCAGCTCGCTTGTGGCAAGGGCAATATCCGCGCCGCCGGGAACCATCCACGGCACCACGCCGACACCGCCGGGAAATACTATGGGACATTCTGTTGCGCTCTGCCACAGCGCGCGGGTAAAATCGCGGCTGGTCAGGGGCAGAATATAGGTCATGGCGATTATATTGGCGGGGTGGGCGTGATAGATTACGCGGTTCTTACCGTCGGTAGCTGTTTTGCGCACGGAGTGGTTCAAAAAATGGCTGGGGAACTCGCTGGTGGGGCGGCCGCCCTGTTCCAAACCCCACACGATACGCCAGCTATCGCCTCTGTCGTTAATTTCCACAATGCAAATATTGTCCTGCGGAGCGAGAATAACGTTGCGGAAAAAATTGCCGCTACCGGTGGAAATAAAATATTCACCCGTCAGATTATCCGCTCGCACGCCCATGTTCACCCACTGCCCCGGCGTGGCGAAGAAGGGACGGCACTGTTCCACTTCCTCTGGTCTCATGCGGTAGGTCAGATTACCGCCATTGCGCTCATGCCAGCCCTGCTGCCAACCGTCATCACACATGCGGATGTAGCTTCGGATCACTTCAACATCTAAAATACTCATAACATTAACCTCTTTTCAACAACACGTCGTTCTCGTAGGTCTTCACAACCTCGTACCAACTATGGTCTACCGGTACGTTTTCACGGCGGCAGAATTCCTCCCATATCTCTCCGAAAGGCAAAGTCTTGCACTCCTCCATCAGCATCAGCCGTTGGGTGAAGTCGCCGGCGTCCTGCATCTCTTTCAGCGCCTCGTTTGGCTGGAGTAGAGCAAACAAAAGGCCTTTCTGAACGTTGCGTGCGCCGATGACCCAAGCGGCAATGCGGTTAATGGATGCGTCGAAGAAGTCCAGTCCGATGAGCACCTTGTCCAGTGCCCCGTTGCGGACAATCTCCTTGCAAATTTCCCGCAGCTCGTCGTCAAAGAGTACCACATGATCGCTGTCCCAGCGCACGGGACGGGTGATGTGGAGGGGTATTTTGTCGAAGAAAGGTAGCAGGGCGGGAATTTTATCGCTAACTACCTCGGTGGGGTGATAGTGGCCGTTGTCCAGCAGATTGTACACACCGGGGCGGGTGGCGGCGTAGCTCATATAGAACTCGTTAGAGCCCACCGTATAGCTCTCCAAACCGATGCCGAACACCTTGCTCTCTACGCAATCGATCACGTTAGGCAGCTTTTCGGCAAAGATCTGATCCAGCGAATCCATCAGCCGCATACGGGGGCCGAGACGGTCGGCGGGGATGTCCTTCATACCGTCGGGAATCCACACGTTGTTGAGCACCTGATCGCCCAGCTGTGCCCCAATCTCGTTCGCGATACGTCGGGAGGCGATGCAGTGATCAATCCAAAACCTGCGCACGGTCTCATCGGGGCTCGAAAGGGACAGGCCGTCGCGTATCATGGGATGAGAGAAGCATGTGGGGTTAAAGTCGATGCCGAAGCCGTGCTCTTTCGCGAAGTCCACCCAAGGTATGAAGTGACGGTATTCCAACATGTTGCGATCCACCCACTCGCCATCGGCGAACACAGCATAGCAGGCGTGGAGACTGATGCGCTTTTTGCCGGGAATGAGGGAGGCAGCCTGCAAAAAGTCGGCCTTCAATTCCTCGAAATTCCGGGCCTTGCCGGGATAGTTGCCGGTGGTTTGAATACCGTCGCCCGCGCCACCGTTCTTTTGGTCGAAGCCGGTCACGTCGTCCCCCTGCCAGCAGTGGATAGAAATGGCTTTTCCGGCCAGCTGCTCAAGAGCGGCCTCCACGTCCACCCCTAGGGCTGCATAGCGCTCCTTTGCCTGTTCAAAACTCATGGGTAAAACTCCTTTACTTCAAAGCTATTTTTGACGATCTGTCGTCCGACAGTTAATTGTTCAAATTCGTTTGCCGCCCGCATCTGCACCAGCAGATTACCGATAGCCGTGGCCTCACTCGGGCCGGCTAAAACAGGCTTGCCGGCGGCCTCGGCAGTAAGTCGGTTGAGGTATTCCGCATTGGAACCGCCGCCCACGATGTGGATCCAGTCATAAGTTTTGCCGGTACGCGTTTCCAGATCTCTCGCGGTATCCGCATAGCATTTAGCCAAGCTGTTATAAATAACTGCCGCCAACTGACCGGGGGTGGTCGGAACAGGCTGCCCGCTCTCTTTGCAAGCAGCTTGCAACTCTGCAATCATGCTTTCCGGAGCCAGAAAACGGCTGTGATTGCAGTCTACGATGGACGAAATGCGCGCTTCTGCCGCCATCTCACAAAGCCGGGCGAAAGAGTAGATGTCAT
>JAAZIX010000132.1 GCA_012800655.1 Clostridiaceae bacterium
ATTGTAAGCCGGGCGACCGGTCGACGCCGGTCGCGTGCGGGTAAAACCAAGCGCGTCAAGATCCAAGCCGTCGACAAATGCGTCAATTACGCGTACAGGATTTGATTCGTCAACATATTCATCGATAGACGTGGGAGTAGAAAGGGTTGTTGTCGATCGTCTCCTTGGATATAGCCCATAGACGAACCTCCGATTCACATCTGCTTAGGTGATATTTTACCATGAAAAACATATGAAAATACTGCTAATCGTGATAATTTAACACCTTTAGATTGTTTTCGGACACTCTGGCCACATAGGCCAGAACCGCTATTTTTGGCGGTTCTTTTTATGCGCTATTTACTATCTATAACGATATTTTTATAGCTATTTAGATGGTTTAATGCTGCTTTTATAAACCATGAAAACAATACCTCGATTCTGTCAATTGTACCAAAGCTATTGGCGCGCATGGTACAGCGCAAGTTCGGAAAACGTAAATCCGGCAAAAAGGAAGTATCACTGCGCTTCAAACATCGGAGATTGATGTATACTGGCTACAGTACGGCGGCGCCGATTGATTGTCTCGCAGAGAGTTACAGGAACTTGGCAAAAGCCGGGTTTCGTTGACGGAGGTAGATATGGCAAATACAGTGCGAATCGGTGTTATCGGTATGGGCAATATGGGCACCGCCCATGCCAAAAGTATCATTGACGGTAAGGTGCCCGGGCTTGAACTGGCAGCCATGGCGGATATCCGAGCAACGCGCCGTGATTGGGTTCAAGAGAATATGTCGGAATATCCATGGTATGACAGCGCCGAGGACTTAATTAAAAAGTCGGACGTAGATGCGGTCCTGATTGCGGTTCCTCATTATGAACACGTGCCTCTGAGCATTCTGGCGTTGGAGCAAGGTAAACACGTCTTACTGGAGAAACCGATTTCGGTTCAAGTCAGCGAAGCCCGCCGACTCAATGCTGTGGCAGACCGAGCGGAACACACGTTCGCTATCATGTTCAATCAACGCACAAATCCTCTCTATCGTCGGATGCGGCAGATGATAATGGATGGTGAGCTGGGAGCGATTAAACGCACCAATTGGATTATTACAACCTGGTATCGCACCCAGAGCTACTATGATAGTGGTGACTGGCGTGCAACTTGGTCGGGTGAAGGTGGTGGCGTCCTGCTGAATCAATGTCCGCATAATTTGGATCTCTGGCAATGGATCTGTGGAATGCCCAATCGCGTCCGGGCTTTTTGTCACGTAGGCAAATGGCACGACATTGAAGTGGAAGATGACGTAACCGCCTATGTTGAATATCCGGACGGCGGAACCGGCGTTTTTGTCACCTCAACAGCGGATGCGCCGGGGACAAATCGGTTGGAAATCGTCGGCGATCGGGGCAAAATGATCTGCGAAAATGACCAGTTGCGAATCTGCCGCTTAAAAGTCGACGAGCGCGAGTTCTGTCGCACATCGCAAGGCTTCCAGCAGCCGGAGGGCGAATGGGAAGTGATTGAGATGGGCGATGATAATCCACAACACATCGGGATCTTGCGGAATTTTACCCGTCATATTCTCGCAGGGGAACCGTTAATCTCGCCAGGACAAGAAGGAATCAACAGCTTGATGCTCTCAAACGCTATGTATTTGTCAAGCTGGTTGGACAAGGCCGTCGAGCTGCCTATCGACGACGAATTGTTCGATCAGCATTTAAAAGTGAAAATAGCCGGATCCAAACGCAAAGTTGCCGTAGGAAGCGACACAATTACGGACGTAAAAGGTAGCTTCTAAGATAAGCGCTACGATGATTTAAAGGCACAATGTTTAACGGGGTTAACGCATGTCAATGTACACCCATCGACTTTAATTGCCGTGTATGCAATGGGGACTATACGCGGATAAGAAATCTATCGACGTTGCTTTGTATGGCCGTCAAGACCATCAGCTTTTTGAATTTATCTCACAAAACATACAAAAAAATTGGAAATAATATAAATGCTGCAGACAAAAAATTTTTCCTGCGCTAAGATAGTACTATGGAACAAAGATTATTGCGTTAAGAGGGGAAAAATAAAGAAGGGATGGTTCTAAAAGAACATATTAATATCCTAGAAGGAGAAACACAATGAAAAGAAAATTATATTCAGTATTGCTTACGCTTTGTCTGCTACTTGCGCTTTTACCGACGATGGTATTTGCGGAGCCGGTGTTTAGCAAGGACGACATCGCGGTGATTAACGCCATTGTGGCGAACAATCAACCCGAAGATATGACACAAGCATATACGGACGGATCTTCCGTGCCTCCCGATTGGGAAGGGAAAGTTGTTTGGAATAGCGAAACGCCACGGCAGGTAAAAGAGCTTAGTCTACATGAAAAGGATATGACCGGCACGCTGGATGTGAGCAGTCTGACAGCTTTGGAGAAATTGGATTGCTACAACAATGAACTGACTGGGCTTAATGTGAGCGGTCTGACAGCTTTAAAACAGTTGTATTGCCACGACAATGAACTGACCGGGATTGATCTGAGCGGTCTGGCGGCTTTGGACACTTTGGTCTGCCACGGCAATGAACTGACCGGGATTGATCTGAGCGGTCTGACAGCTTTGGAGAGATTGAATTGCTCCGAAAATAAACTGACCGATCTGAATGTGAGCGGTCTGACAGCTTTAAAACAATTGTATTGCAACAACAGCGAACTGACTGGTACGCTTGATGTGAGCGGTCTGACAGCTTTGCAGAGATTGAATTGCTCCGAAAATAAATTGACCGATCTGAATCTGAGCGGTCTGACAGCTTTGGAGAGATTGAATTGCTCTCAAAATAAACTGACCGATCTAAATCTGAGCGGTCTGACAGCTTTAAAACAATTGTATTGCTTCAACAACGAACTGACTGGTACGCTTGATGTGAGCGGTCTGGCGGCTTTGGAAACTTTGACCTGCTACGAAAATAAATTGACCGGGATCACACTTAACTACACCGCACCATATCAGCATATTGACGTCAGCTACAACTATATGTCAAGCGAGTCTGCGGTAACGGGCAAGGAAATTACCTGGGACGGTATGTACTTTATTTTCGCACCGCAGGCAATGTCAGAACTTGCTACCCCCACCGGTCTACGCTGGGGAGCTGAGGATGACGCCATCTTTGCCGAATGGGATAAGGTAGACGGTGTGAAATATTCCGTCGAAGTTTTCAAGGACGGTACGTCGGTCTTTCAATCTCCGGAACCTGTTAACAGAAGGTTTATCGAAGTAACAAGTGTGTTGATCTCCTCAGGCAGCGGAACCTACACCTTCCGGGTGAAAGCTTTGGGTGACGGGGTAGCGACCACGGACAGCGATTGGTCGGCTCTGTCCCCGGAGCGGGCGTACACCGAGGAGACCGCGCCGCCGGAAGAGACCGAGTCGACCGAAGGGGACACACCGCCGGGTAAAGCCACGCCGACGGACGAAGCCACGCCGACGGACGAAGCCACGCCGACGGACGAAGCCACGCCGACGGACGAAGCCACGCCGACGGACAAAGCCACGCCGACGGATCAGGGTGAGACTTTGCCGGTAACGGGCGAGAACTTCGGAAGCTATCTGTGGCTGAGCCTACTGCCCCTCCTGATCGGCGGGCTACTGTTAGCGCTCCGCAAGGAGAAATTATCGAAGCAAAAGGATTAGGCTGAAGCCTACTGCTGAGATAAGCAAATGACACGAGGGAGCCGAGCATAAATTCGGCTCCTTTTCAATGGAAAGAGGGGATCGTCAAAGCTAAAAGTTCAAAGGGCTATTACCAGATAGTAAGCCAATGCCGCATATAGGATGCTGTATAGTGTTCCGACGCTTAATGAATATAATTTTTATAAGATCAATGAACAAATGAGACATAGCATCATAACCAATAAAATAGTTGCCTGTGTCCAGCGACCGTTCAAAAAAAAGAAAAGCAAAGAAGTCAAAAGTGTTGCCGCATATATCAAGAGATGAATGAGCAAGTATTTACGGTCAACGGCTTTCTTTTATACTTAGTGTTGATCCCGATAAAAATATCCTTGAGCCTCTCTTGAAACTCAAAACGGTTCGGATATTTTTAGATTTGATCAGATCTCCGATAATGACAATGTATTTCTTCATATGGACCACCGTTTTAATTATTCAGAACCGAGGTTCCCTTGCGCTGTCTGACGTAATTATAAGTAATTGCACTCAGCAGTGGAAGATTGGAAAATTGCATTTTTTACTGCAAGATATCGCGTAGCCTTTCGCCGTAAAAGCTCGACAAAAGAACCGCAGATTTAAGCAGACCTCTAAATCCGCAAAAAAATAAAAAACAATGACAAATACTCACATTGCAAAAAAACTTTTCCGTACTAAAATAATGCCTGGAGGCAGTATGAAAAAGGCAACGCGCATTATATTGGTTTTTCTGGTTCTCGTACTCATAGGTACGGCCGGTTGTTCTATTGTTAAGAAGGACCCGTCTCAGTCCCCCGAAGACGTTGTCGATAATAGGATAGCGCAGGAGGAAATCGAGAGCTTTGTCGATTTGGTAAACAATTATACCCACTACGACCCGGACTTCGTAGTTTATTCCGAAAGCGACGAGCCGGTCGTTCCCGTTAAAAACGTTGACTATGTGCCGAAGGATGTAAAGCGCGCCGTCGCCGATCACTATAAGTCCATGGGGAATCCTCCGGCGGAAAACGAACATATAAGTAGAAACACGGATATCGGTCCCGCCGCCTGGGTGAGCATCGGGGAAAAAATCGTTTCGAGCATTGCGGAGAAAAAGTCTGAATTTAAAGATTCGGGTCTTCATAAGCTGTGGAGCGATCCCAACTACTGGGTAAGCACAGGCGACTCAGTAGTTCAGGAGATATTTGAGACGGTATTTGCCGAAGAGAGCGCGGATGAAGTAATTCGTATCGCCGTGGAAAAGATCACCGCTGATGCCGAGGACTCGGACTTTGACATTGACACGGAGGAAATTACTTCCGTCATCGAGGATGAAGTCGCGGAGCATCTGGAAGAGGAATGGAAGGACATAGAGAGCGAAGAGGATCTCGTCGAATATGTCGAGGTCTACTTTGATGATTCTTGGAAAGAGTTCCGTGAAGAACCCAAAGAAGAGAATATTCCCTTGGACACCGTGGTCGACACACTGCGGAATCGGAAGGTAAGCGAGAAAACGGACGACCGGGGCATAATCAAGGCGGAGTACTACCCCGTCTCCTTTAAGCCGACGGGCCGCCTATTCTATCGGAACACGCTTAATGAGAAAGAAAAACGAGCCTACGACATCGTTGTTTCCATGCTTCAAAACGGCATCTTCGAGATAGAGTGCAACTTCGGCATGACACAGGGAGAGCTGTACGAAGTTCTGCATTGTGTTAAAAGAGACTTTCCGGAATTTTTCTATTTGAGTTTCGGTCATGTCTATTACGAAAAAGAGGCGGTCGGATTCACCGTTTTTATCGATGAAAGGATCAAAAAAATCGGAATCGATGCGGCCCTTGATACGCTGAAAAGCAAGACGGCTCCCGCAATCGCCGAGGCGGCAAAACTCGAAAAAGAAATCGACAAGGTAAAGCACATCGTGGATCATATGTGTGCCACTATTATGTACGACCCGTTTACGGGCTTAAGCGAAGCGGAAACCGAAAAAAGAATTAGCGCTCATCAGACCTTGTGGACAGCCGTATCCGAAGGCAAGACTGTCTGTGCGGGTTATGCGCAACTGTTTCATTATTACATGAAAATGCTGGGTATTTCTTGCACGAAACTAGTTACGCAAGGTCACGCGCTTAATCTCTTGGAGTTGGACGGTGAGTGCTACTATACGGATGTCACCTGGATAGACGGAGGCGGTTACCGCTGGTTCAATTACAACGATAAGCTCAAGGAACTATATAAGGCATTGAGAGTAGCACCCGAAGGCTGGGCGGATCGCGATTATCTTTCCTCAAAATTGCCGGCGGCTAACGGCAGTAAATATTTCTATGGCAACTATTATGAGAAAGACATCTTGGATGAAGACGGTAACTATAAGGATAAAAGTGCAAAGCCTAAAGATTTTGAACCCAGCTCGGCGAAAGTAAAGGTAAACGGCTTCGATATGTCGGGCGTTAAGTTTATGACGTATGAAGATGTCCTCTATGCCGAAGGAAGCGGCTTTATCGAAGGGTTAAAAAGTTCGGACGGAAAAAAGCTCTTTCGCTTCGCGCACGACAGTAACGGAGATAATCCTTCCGAGGCCCATGTTTATAAAAACGACGGGAATTTCAAGGAGTTCATCTTACCGGCTTATGCCATGTACATGCATATGTACTGGCGCAATCCAAAAATGCCCGACCAAATGGTAATGGATGATGTAACACGAATTAAAGATCGTACATTCTATATTCCCGTAATAGCCTTCCTGAAAACCATAACCAAGGCGGGATACGGTAGCGAGCTCGTAATAGACGGAAATAGTTATAGCTTTAAAGCTCTTCCCGTAGACAGAAACGGCAGTGAGACTACGACAGAAAGCGCCGATAATACCGATCCCGCCGCAACGACCGATCCCGCGAAGGCTACGGAGCCTGCTAAAACCGCCGAGCCGACGAACACTACCGAGCCTACTAGAACCGCCGAGCCGACGAACACTACCGAGCCTACTAGAACCGCCGAGCCGACGAACGCTATCGAGCCTACTAAACCTACAGAGCCTGCCGGAGCTACTCGGCCGCCGAACGGTTCTGCTTACACCGTCATTATAGACGGCGTAGATATCTCTGAGGATCTTGAAATAATAGAAGTAGATAATAAATTGTACGCAGAGGGTAAATCGTTTATAGAAATAATTCGCTATAGTGACATGCCTAAGGGAATGCGGGTTTTTAATTACGAGTACGTAGCGGGAGGAGAGGAAAATTACAACCTCCTGTCGGAATACTCATATGAAAGCGGCCATTATTTGAGAGATGAATTCAAAGAGTTTTTGAATCTCGACACCATAGTCATCTACTCTTACATCACGGATACCACTTGCTACATGTTGTTTATCGGTAGCGAGAAAGCTGTGGAATTCATTCCGGCAGATTCCACATTTTATCCCGAATTAATCACATTAAGTGCGGCACCGGTCGTTATCGACGGTGATATTTATGTTCCGATAGAGGCGTTCTTGGCAATCGCGGGAATAGGGTT
Organism: Clostridiaceae bacterium; assembly: GCA_012800655.1. GTDB lineage: Bacteria > Bacillota > Clostridia > Saccharofermentanales > Fastidiosipilaceae > JAAZIX01. Next base: position 7,177 of record JAAZIX010000132.1, read on the forward strand.
TGAGCTTGACTAGTACAAAGCAACTTGCGTAGACTTCTTAGGAAAGGGCCGGGTCACAACCCGGCTCCTTTGCGTTTCATTGCTATTATGACGTTGCTTTCGGCGTGATTTTCGCTGGCAGTGCGGTTTTTCTGCAAAGTTGTCGAAAGGCTACGGCTACGGAGGTAAAAAGCTAAAACAAAAGGGTTAAAAGTGGAAAAAGTAAAAGCAGTAAAAGTACATACTTCACGTCTGAGAACTTAAATATCGCAACGCCTGTTCATATTTTTCTTGCCGCAAAAGATCTTTTTCCGTAATTTGAGGTAGACGAGATATATCCATATTATGTCTTAAATCTGCGATCTTTATCTGCCGAGCATCCGAATTGTTTTTTACCCTGCGAAGATAATCCTCGTAAGCCTCCCCTTCCTTCTTTGTTAACGCAACTACCGCAGACACAACTCTCGTACTGAAGCCCATTGCTTCTAACATTTCTGCCGTAGCATCTGTATCCTCTATGGAATCATGTAAAAGGGCGATAGTTTGTAATGTCGGGTCGGAGAACTGCCGCGCCACGGCGTACAGATGCTGCACATAAGGTTTACCCGCTTTATCGGTCTGATCCCCGTGGAGAATAAGAATTAAAGTCTTCGCAATTTGCAACTCGTTCATTGAAATTTCCCTAATTTAATTTTGTTATCAAATTCCCATATAAATTTTACATTATCAGTCAAGTCCGGCGCACCTTAAAAAAGAGCCGGGTCATATCCCGGCTCCTTTTTTGTTGATTCACCTTCGCTGAAGGCGACTTTCGGTTAGCTGCGCTCCCTCTTCTGCTCTCTCCTGTGAAGGATGAACAGCAGAGCGGCTGCTAATAGGATCGGCAGGCTGAACCACAGATAGAGCGCGCCGCTGTCTCCCACGCTCGGAATCTTCCCGTCGGAAGGATCGGTCGGTTCTGTCACCTCGACTTCTTTCCACACGGCGACAAAGGTGTGCCCACCGTCCGGGATAATATATTTATCTCCCGGCTGATACTGCGAGCCTTGCCAGTATTGGAATTCGTACCCTTCTCGCGTGGGAGCTTCTATGATGGTTATCTCCGTTCCGACCCTGTCCTTAATCTCCTTACTTCCGGTACTGGCGTCTAACCAGATACCGCCGGCCGGATCAAAGATCACCGCGACAATCTCATCGTCACTGATTTCCGGGTCTTTGATCTCTCTGCTGTTAGTCACTATGTAGCCCTTTTCCGCATCGCCTGTAACAGCCGTCTTATAGCTGTCCGCCACGGAGACTTCTTCAATCGCATAGACGATCGGCTGGCCGGCTGCGTACTCATCCAAGTCGGCAAATGCGCCTGTCCAGCTGTTCTCCTCGCTCAGGGTTAGGATCTTACCCGTGTCTGCCCCGCCTGCCAGTAATCTGATGCTGACGGACTGAGGTCTCACTCCGTCTGCATCGTTGTTGTCATCCCACACTTTTGTCACCGGTACGGAAACCTTACCGGGAACATAGGCGTACGTCACATTATAGCCGGCCACAGCCATTGTATAGCTCGCGACGGAATCATGAGCAATCGTGTAGGTGATCTCCTTACCGCCTTCGTACTGCGGCAAGTCGGCAAATATATGGGACCAGGAATCCGCTTTCGTTACCACCGCAGAGTCTACCTGCGTGCCGTCGGCAAAGATTCGGATCTCAACGCCTTCCGGACGTTTGCCGTCTTGGTTATTGGCATCGTCCCAGTCTATCATCACCTGAACCGCAACCTTGCCGGGTGTGTGCTTATTTGTTAGGGTAAAGCCGGTTGTATGATCGCCGGCTGTATCCTGCAGGGTGTAATCCAACGGTATGGTCTCAGTCAGGCTGTAGATGATCTCTTCTCCGTCAACGTCGTACTTATAGAGGCCGGTGTAGGTGTGCTTCCAGGCGCCTTCGGTGTCCGGAACCAGGTCATGGGTGCGCACACTACCGTCAGTACCCGTGAGCTTGATGGGCAAACTCTCGGGAAGATTCGCGTTGTCCGTCTCGGGATTACCTTCCTCGTCCAGCCAGATCTTAGTGATATTAATTGTCACCGGTTCCGCCACGGGATTATCCGGATCTTCATTATTGGTCACACCGTCGTAGGTATTGGTGATTGTATTTCCGGCCTGCGTCATGGTGTAGCCGTTGGGAACGACAGCCTCGGCCACGCTATAGGCACACTCTG